>NZ_JBFXGG010000004.1:0-81454 GCF_050178255.1 Desulfococcus sp.
CTCAGGCGTCCCCTGGGTCTGGATCCGAATGGAGAGCCGGTCTATCTCGAGGATGTCTGGCCCCGCCGAAGCGAGATCGAGTCTTTCATCCAGCGGCATGTCAAGCAGACGTTCTACCGGAAGGAATACGCCAGAATATTTGACGGGGACGAATTCTGGGCGGCGCTGGACACCCCTGAGAGCACCACCTTCAAATGGGACGAGGCATCCACATATATCAAGAATCCTCCTTATTTCGAAGGGTTTGACCTCGAAGTAAGAAAAATCGAGGATATCGACGGTGCGCGTCCTTTGCTCCTTCTGGGCGATTCGGTGACTACCGATCATATCTCGCCGGCCGGGGCGATTCCGGCGGAATATCCCGCTGGTCGGTATCTTGTCGAGAAAGGTGTGGACGTCAAGGCTTTCAACTCCTACGGCTCCCGTCGGGGCAACCACGAGGTGATGATGCGGGGCACCTTCGGCAACATCCGGATCAAAAATCAGATGACGGCCCCCAAAGAGGGCAGTTACACCCGAAAATTTCCAGAGGACGAGGAGGCATTCATTTACGAGGCCGCCATGAAATACAAGGCTGATGGGGTTCCCCTGGTGGTGATGGGCGGCAAGGAGTACGGGACCGGCTCTTCCCGGGATTGGGCCGCCAAGGGCACCATTCTCCTGGGCGTTCGGGCCGTTATCGCCGAATCCTTCGAGAGGATCCATCGGAGTAACCTCGTGGGCATGGGTGTGCTGCCGCTCGTTTTCAAGGAAGGCGAGGGATGGCGGCAACTCGGTCTGGACGGTTCGGAAACCTATACGCTGAGCGGCCTGGCGGATATGAAACCCCGAAGCATCATCAAAGTCCGGGCCGTCACAAAGGACGGCGACGTGAGAGAGTTCGAGACTGAATCCAAATTGAACACGGACATCGAGGTGGACTATTTTCAGAATGGGGGTATTCTGCCTTATGTTCTGAGAAAGCTCATGAAGGATTGATACCGCCCGGCTTCCGCTTCCGTCGGATCGGACGGAGGAGCGGAAGCCGGCGGGTAAATGCGGGTGCCGCTTTCGAACCGCTCTCATGGGGTTGATGCCCCTGTATTTCCGCCAAAATAAGGCTTGCATCTCCGACGCAATTTGCGTAAACGTGGGGGCGATTGAAGAAGAGAAACAAAAAAGAAATATTTCAGTATAATGGGAGCGATATCGATGCACTACGAACATCCCCACCGGGTTATCCGGCCGCCGAGCGAGGCTTACAGCATCCTGCTGCAGGCCACCGTCGGCTGTTCCCACAACAAATGTACCTTCTGCGGCGCTTACAAGGGACTTCGCTTCAAGATAAAGTCCGACGAAAGAATTTATGCCGACATTGCCTATGCCGCCCAACATTACGCCGACGTGCGGCGCGTCTTCATCTGTGACGGGGATGCCCTGATCATCCCGCAACAGCGGCTTCTGAACATTCTCAAGGAGATCCAGCGTCGGCTGCCCTGGGTTACGCGGGTTGGTCTGTACGCCAATACCAAGGGAATCGATCTGAAAAGCGATGAAGATCTCGCGGCGCTTCACGCCCACGGACTGAAAATTGCCTATATGGGGTTGGAGTCCGGGGATGACGTCACTCTCGACAAGGTGCGGAAGGGCGCTGATGCCGATAAAATGATCAGAATGGGACAAAAGATCCGCAAAGCCGGCATCAAGCTTTCCCTCACGGTGCTTTTAGGCTTGGCCGGAAAAGCGCGTTCCCGAATCCATGCGGAGGCCACCGGCCGGGTCCTCAGCGCTATCGACCCTGAATACGTGGGGGCTTTGAGCCTTATGTTGATTCCCGGAACGCCCCTCCACGACGAATATACCTCGGGGCATTTCGAGTTGATGGCGCCTGAGGAGATGCTCATGGAGTTGCGAACCATGATCGCTCACACCCACATATCCCGAGGACTGTTTCATGCCAACCATGCCTCCAATTACCTGCCCATCAAGGCCAGGCTTCCCAAGGATCGGGAGACCGTCCTCAAGTTGATAGACGAAGCCCTGTCCGGCGGAATCAAACTGAAACCTGAATGGCTGCGGGCGTTATAGGCCATTATCATATCGTTTGAAAGGTCCTGTCTAAAAGGGTGCGCGAAGCCGGAACATCAGTCATGCCGGCCGATATCAACGACAATCGGTCGTCAAGATCCCGATCTGATCGGGACAGAAAAGCGCGATCCGGTTGTCTGCCCTGTTTTTGTCCGATTTTCATGGGCTTACATCTGAAATGAAACATCAAGGAGAAACAATCAAAATGAACCAACCATCGGCGGAATGCCGCGCCATCAACGATCAACTGTGCATCAACACCATTCGCACCCTCTCCATGGATGCTGTTCAGGCAGCCAATTCCGGGCATCCTGGAGCGCCTATGGGCTTGGCTCCCGCCGCCTATGTTTTGTGGACCCAGGTAATGAAGCACAACCCCAAAAACCCACAATGGCCTGACCGGGATCGGTTCGTGCTTTCCGGGGGGCATGCATCCATGCTGCTATACAGCGTTTTGCACCTGACGGGCTACGATGTGACCCTGGAGGACATCCGGAATTTCCGACAGTGGGGCAGCAAAACGCCGGGACACCCTGAATACGGCCATACGCCGGGGGTGGAAACCACCACCGGACCCCTGGGACAGGGGATTGCCAATGCCGTAGGCATGGCCATGGCCGAGCGGTTTCTGGCCGACCGCTTCAACCGAGAAGGCAATACCATCGTTGATCACCATACCTATGTCATGTGCGGAGACGGCGATCTGATGGAGGGGATCAGCTATGAGGCCGCCTCCCTGGCCGGTCATCTCGGGCTCGGGAAGCTGATCTGTATCTATGACGACAACAGGATTTCCATAGAGGGAAGCACCGACCTCGCCTTCACCGAGAATACGGCACTCCGGTTCGAAGCCATGAACTGGCATGTGCAGCGCGTGGCGGACGGCAACGATGTCGATGCCATCCGTAATGCACTGACAGCGGCCAAGGACGAGACCGAAAAGCCTTCGGTGATCCTGTTGCGCACTCACATCGCCTACGGCAGCCCCAACAAGCAGGATACCGCCGACGCCCACGGCGCACCCCTGGGGGAGGAGGAGGTTCGACTTACCAAGATCAATCTGGGATGCTCGGAGGACAAATGCTTCTGCGTATTGGAAGATCCGTTGAAGGTGTTTCGGAAATGTGTCGACAGGGGTCAGGCCCACCAGATGAAATGGCTCGAAGCCTTCAATGCTTATGCGACGGCCCACCCCGAACCGGCTCGGGAATGGAACGAAATGATCACCGGAACGTTGCCTGAAGGATGGGACGCCGACCTTCCCGCCTTTTCAGCGGCGGACGGTCCCGTGGCGACCCGTTCGGCGTCGGGGCGCGTTATCAACGGACTGGCGGGACGGATTCTCAACCTTATCGGCGGTTCGGCCGATCTCGGACCTTCCAACAAGACTCACATCGACGGCGCGGCGGACTTCCAGAAAAACGTTTACAGCGGCAGGAACATCCGTTTCGGAGTTCGGGAACATGCCATGGGCGCGATTCTGTCGGGTTTGGCGCTTCACGGCGGCATCCGGCCTTTCGGCGGCACCTTCCTGGTGTTCGCCGATTATATGCGGGCGTCCATTCGATTGGCGTCCCTCATGAAGATACCGGTTACTTACGTTTTCACCCACGACAGTGTGGCCGTGGGTGAAGACGGCCCGACCCATCAGCCGGTGGAGCACCTGATGAGTCTTCGGGCCATTCCGGGGCTTACGGTGATCCGACCGGCAGACGCCAATGAGACGCGGGAAGCCTGGCGCATTGCCATGACCCATGGCGCGGGTCCCACAGCGCTGATTCTAAGCCGCCAGAAACTGCCGGTGATCGATCGGAAAACCTGCGCGAATGCCGCCGGCCTTGCCGCCGGCGGATATATCCTGTTGGATTGTGAAGGGCGGGCGGATATTATTCTTATCGCCACCGGCGCCGAGGTCCATCTCATCCTTGAAGCCCAAAAGGTGCTGGCGGAAAAAGGCGTCAAATCCCGGGTGGTCGGCTTGCCGAGTTGGGAGTTGTTCGAAAAGCAGGACGCTGCTTACAAGGATCAGGTCCTTCCACCGGAGGTCAAGACGCGGTTGGCGGTGGAAGCCGGCCAGCCCATGGGATGGGAACGGTATGTCGGTGCCCGCGACGCCGTCATCGGTATCGACACCTTCGGCACTTCCGCGCCCGGCAGCCTGGTGTTGGAGCGCTACGGTTTCACGGTGGAAAACGTCGTCCAGAAAGCGCTGGCGCTCCTGAACCGATAGGCAAAACCCTTTCTGCGGCGGAACAGGCGGAGGTGATTCCTCCGCCTTGACATGCCCGCCTTTTTCGGATTGGCGGGGATTTTGCCGGAAGATATTTCTCAGCCCAGTATGCGGATGATTTTCCGGGTGGTGTATTCTCCCGTATCCGCAAGACCGTCCATGGGGATGAAATCAAGTGCGTTGGCGGAAAAGAGGCAGGTGACGGAGGCTGGAAAGTCTTCGTCGGCCTCATAGAAGATGTAGCAGAGGGCGATTTTCGGCAGCGGCATCACCTGAAAGGCGAAATCGCCCCCCACACCGTCCACGGCGGTGCTTCCGCCCAATGCTTCCACGATGTCGGACATGTGGGTGCGAACGGCCTCCACAAAAGGCACAAGAGCTTCCTGAGTGTAGGCCGCGAAGGCGCCCACATAGGGCATGCTGCCCGGAAAATCCTTGAAGGCCCGGAAGGGCGTCATAACCATGGCGCCGGGATTGGCCGACCGGGCATAAAGGGCGATAATAATGCCCAGCGGCCCTTCCTGTTTGACGCCCGACAGGAAAATACCCTCCGGTCCGATGCGGCAGGGTTCACCAAAAGCTGAAAAACGAACGCCGGTGCCGTCGACAGCGCCGGGCAATTGCTCGGCGAGTTCCCTTGCAGCGTTGGAATTTTTGAAAAGCGCATCAATATGGGTCTGAACGATGACGGCGTAATTGTCTTTCATGATCCTTTCCTCCATCCCATTTAGATCATTCAACGTCCGGCTTTCGCGATGGCGACGGTACGGACCCTGAACACCGAAAACCGGATCAGATACCGCAACTGTCGACTTTCATGTGCCGGCACCGCTATCCGGTCACCATCATGAAAGTCGAAAGTTGAGCAGATAACATGTCAACTTCCGATCTCGGACGAATTCAGCGGAAGATTTCCCGTCCAAACAGTCAAGATGCCGGCCCGGTCAATTTTCCCTTGTATTTTGTGTGGGAGTTTGTAACATATTTTGGCTGATATTTGGCAGTGATATCTTTTGAGCCGATGCGAGATCAAAAAACGCCTTCCCGGTCCCCATCGGCGACTGATGTATCCCATCCAACCCGAATAGAACAGTTAAGGTGATAACGATATGAACGTGGAACACGAAGAGATACCGTTTGACGTGGTGTTTATCGGCGGCGGGCCTGCAAGTCTCGCCGGAGCCATCCGACTGATGCGGTTGGCCCGAGAGAACAATATGGAACTGGAGGTCGCCCTGATTGAAAAAGGGGCTGAAATCGGCGCCCATGCCGTGAGCGGGGCGATTCTCAATCCCATCGCTTTGAAGGAATTGATACCGGATTATGCAGAGCGGGACTGCCCTTTGGACGGTGTGGTCCGGGATGACGCATTCTGTTTTCTGACATCGGACAGACACTTTCAAATCCCGTTCGTGCCGAGGCAGATGCACAACAAGGGGCATTATATCATCAGTTTGTCACGTTTCACCCGATGGATGGGCGAGATTGCGGAAGAACTGGGGGTTAACATTTTTCCAGGCTTTACCGGTAAGGAAGTGCTTTACACCGCCGACGGTCGCTGTATCAGAGGGATTCGTACCGGCGACAAGGGGCTTGACAAGAATGGGGAGCCCAAAAGCAATTTCGAACCGGGCATCGATCTCACGGCCAGGGTGACCGTATTCGGAGAAGGGGCCCGGGGCAGCCTGATGCAGGATATCGCGGCGCGACCGGGTATTTTTTCGGATCGGGAGCCGCAGGTCTATGAAACCGGAATCAAAGAGGTGATTCAGCTTCCCGAGGACCATTTTTTCAAAACGAGCCGGGCCAACGCTATTCATCTGATGGGTTATCCCCTGGGATTGAATCCTCCGGGGGGTGGATTCATATATGAAATGAAGGATAATCGGGCCGCCTTGGGGTACTTGACGGCGCTTTGCTATGAAAATCCACTCCTCGATCCCTATGAAGAGTTCCTCAAATTCAAGCAGCATCCTTTTGTGGCGAAGATCATCAAGGGCGGGAAAGTGCTTGAACAGGGCGCCCGTACGGTTTCCACCGGCGGTTACTTCTCCATACCCCGGCTGTTTGCGGACGGCGGCCTGTTCATCGGCGGTGCTGCGGCCATGCACAACACCCCGGGGCTCAAGGGCATTCATCTTTCCATGAAATCCGGCATGCTGGCGGCTGAAGCCTGCCTGACAGCCCTGCAGCAGGGACGGTTCGATGCTGAGACCCTTCAGGTCTACCATCAACGATTCAAGAGCAGTTGGGCCGAACAGGAAATGTACGAGGGGAGAAATTTCGCCCAGGGGCTGGCTAAAAAAGGGCTTTTGAAGCTGATATATCTGGGGTCCCAATACCTTACCCACGGCCGTGGCGTTCGCGATTTTATGCCGCTGGAGGAGGACTTTCGGACCCTTCAACCGGCGGATCGCGTTGACGTTCCGGAGCGCGTCGACCCCAAATCCCTGGATGGGACCCTGCACGTCGACAAACTGACGGGCGTCTATCTCTCCAAAACACTTCATCGTGAGGATCAGCCGTCCCACCTGATCGTTCATGACCGGGAACTTTGCGTCCGGGTCTGCTACCCGACCTACGGGAGCCCCTGCACCCGGTTCTGTCCAGGCAATGTCTACGAGATGGCGGCCGATGAGAAAACCGGAAAAATGCAGCTCAAGCTGAATCCTTCAAATTGTTTTCATTGCAAAACCTGTGATATCAAGGATCCTTATAAGAATATCACCTGGACCTGTCCCGAAGGCGGCGAGGGGCCGGGATATACCCTTGTCTGATGCGTCGGTCGACTGTGGCGGCCCATAACGGGCGATTCATCGATCGCACAATATGCCCGTACCTCATCAGGCATATTGCATAGAGCAGCCCTGAGTTGGAATCCGGCGGCATTTATCTTCAGGTGAACTGCGAATCTTCTGAAGAACACAACCCGGGAATGCTTCAATCCGCCCCTTTCCTGCATTATGTTAAGAATCGGGAACGGCATGCGTGGAAGCGTTCTTTTTTCTGTTTCAATGTCGTCGTCATCCAAAAGATTCTTTTCCGGCCGATCCGCATCATGTCGGAATGGTGACGTGCAGACGGCGTCGTCATCATTGACTGTTTCATGCCTCATGGATCCAGGTGACAGCGGTCCATGGGCGATAGGGGGCGAAGTTTGATGGGAATTACGGCAAAGATCGGGTGGGTGACGGCCGGTGGGATGGATGATGCCGACGGGGTAGGCGGCGGCTCAACTCGCTTGGAAGGAGGCAGATGACATGACCATTCGATACCGTGTTATTGAAATCTTTACCCGTGAGAATGCAAGATGCCGCAGTCAAATCCTTTATGAGGAAATTCTCGCCTATGTCAGAAGCCTGAAAATAGCAGCTCGGTGCACGGTCACCAAGGGTACCGATGCCTGCTACGAGGACGGCGAGACGGCAAGTCAGAGCAGCGTTGATCCTTCCCATAACCTGCCGCTCAAAATCGAGATCATTCTGCCGGCCTCCGAGCTGAGTCCGGTCATGGATGTGCTCGAGCAGATGGTTTGCGAAGGTATTGTGGGTGTGCGGGAACTCAATGTCCACTGGCACAAGACCAGAAAGCGACTGTTGCCGCCTCGGATCAAGATCCGGGACGTCATGACCCCTTTCCCGAAAAAGGTTCGCACGACAACACCGGTGGACCAGGTGGTTCGGCTGCTTTTGACCGAAACCTTCACCGGTCTTCCGGTGGTTGACGCCCAGGATCGCCCGGTAGGCGTTATCTCCCAGACCGACCTGATCTACCGAGCGGGTATGCCCATGCGGCTCGCTCTCATCGCCGGTTCCGAACCGGATCTCGTCGACATGATCCTGAAATCCCTTTCGGAGACGACGGCCGAAGCCATCATGACCCGGCCGGATGTCCATATTCAGGAGGATGCGCTTCTGACGGACGGCGTCAGTCTGATGCTCGATAAAAACGTCAAGCGCCTTCTGGTCGTCGACGCCTGGGGAAAGCTGACCGGGATCGTGTCGCGAATAGATGTCTTTCGGACCATTGCCCGGGAATCCCCCGACTGGAGAACTATCCGGAAGAGCGAGATCACTTTGACCGACGCCCATTTCGTTTCCGATATCATGCGACGGGACACCCACACTGTATTGCCGGATGCCTCGGTGGAAGCGGTGTTGCACATGATCGATGACGACGATATCCAGCGGGTAGCTGTTGTGGATGAGGGGGGACACCTGCAGGGTTTGATCTCCGATCGGAATCTGCTGTCGGCATTTTCCGACGACCAACCGGGTATCTGGCAGTATTTGACCCGATTTGCCGGTTTTACCGAGAAAGGGAAGCACGGGAAAGCCCTGCAGGATCGCCTCCGAAGACGAAAGGCGAAGGATGTGATGAAAAAAGAGATCATCACTGTCCGCGAGGACGCCTTCATCGAAGACGCCATCCAGATCATGACCGAAAAAGAGATCAGACGTCTCCCCGTGGTGGATGAAGAGGGGATCTACCGGGGGATGATCAATCGGGAAGCCGTGCTTCGAGCGGGATTCAAAGAAAAGCTGTGATCCGCCCGAGGCCGGCATAGGAATCTTTTCCCCCGCGGCTGTGAGCGAATCCGTGCTGCCGGAGTGTTGGGAAATATATCGTCAATGTATGCCGCAAGATGAGGTTGACATGCCGATTTACGAATTCTACTGCAGCGACTGCCACACGATTTACAGTTTTTTCAGCAGAACCATCGATACCACCACCTGCCCGACCTGTCCCAACTGCAAGAACCGGCGGCTGACGCGTCAGGTATCCCTGTTCGCGTTCACGGGAAGGGCCAGGGAGACAGATGAAACGGACGACCTTCCCGTTGACGATGCCAGGATGGCCAAGGCCTTGGCGACATTGGAAAAGGAAGCCGATAAAATCGACGAAAACGATCCGCGGCAGGCAGCCGATCTCATGCGCCGACTGAGCGACATGACCGGTCTTCAACTGGGTCAGGGCATGGAAGAGGCCTTGGCGCGCATGGCGCGCGGCGAAGATCCGGACGCCATCGAATCGGAAATGGGAGACCTGTTGGAAGATGAGGCGCCGTTCCTTCCAACAGGCAGGAAAATTGTTGGCTCCGCAGGGCGTAGAACCGCTCCCAGGCGGGACGAGACCCTTTATGATCTCAAGTCGGATTAACCAGGAGCGTCCTATGATAAAACCGGAAATTATGAAACGTCTGGAGGTCCGGACGGGCGACATTACCCAACTGGCGGTCGATGCCATTGTCAACGCGGCCAATCGGTCGCTTCTGGGGGGCGGCGGGGTGGACGGTGCCATCCACAGGGCTGCCGGACCGGAACTCCTGGCGGAATGCCGTACTCTGGGGGGCTGCCCCACGGGGGAGGCCCGGATCACCAAGGGGTATCGCCTGCCGGCCAGGTATGTGATTCACACCGTCGGGCCCGTTTACAAAGGATCCCCCGAGGATCCCCTGCTGCTATCGCGATGCTATGAGAATTCCCTCGCCATTGCGGCCGATCGACGTTTTGACACCGTTGCTTTTCCTGCCGTCAGCTGCGGGGTATACGGCTATCCCCTGGAGGCGGCCTGCCGGGTTGCCGTCGAGACCGTCGCGGGCTTTCTGGAGCGAAACGCGTATCCAAAGCGGGTGATCTTTGTACTTTTTTCAGAAGATGTCCGCAGGGTTTACGATGACTTTCTGAAATCGTCGCGGTGATGGTTCTGATGCCTCTCTCCTTGACATCACCGGGGGTTTGGTTTATTAAAAATTCCTTATTCGGCGGCGTCCCTCTCGACCCTGAATCCATATGCCAACGGGCAGATAGTGAAGACGATGAAAAAGAAGAGCGGCATAGAGCATATCAGAAATATCGGCATCATCGCGCATATCGATGCCGGAAAGACGACCGTCACCGAGCGGATCCTTTATTATACCGGAAGATCCCACAAGATCGGTGAGGTCCACGACGGCGAGGCCGTTATGGACTGGATGACCGACGAACAGGAGCGGGGGATCACCATCACGTCGGCCGTGACGACCTGTCCCTGGAAAGGGCGGGATATCCAGATCATCGACACGCCGGGACATGTCGATTTCACCATCGAGGTGGAACGATCCCTTCGGGTGCTGGACGGTGCCGTCGGGGTCTTCTGTGCCGTCGGCGGGGTCGAACCCCAGTCGGAGACCGTATGGCGCCAGGCCGATAAATATCATGTGCCCAAGATGGCCTTTATCAACAAAATGGACCGGATCGGCGCTGATTTTTTCGGTACCGTGGAGATGATGAAGGAGCGATTGCACGCCCGACCGCTGTTGCTCCAACTGCCGGTCGGTCTTGAAGACACCTTTTCCGGCGTCGTCGATCTGATTCGCATGAAGCAGATCACATGGAGAAACGATGATCTGGGCGCCACGTTCGATGAGGGCGAGGTGAGCTCCGATCTTCTGGAAACGGCGCAGGCCTATCGGGAAAAACTGCTTGAAACATTGGCTGAAACCGATGATGCCCTCATGGAGGCCTACCTGTCGGAGCAGGAGATCACCGAGGCCCAGCTGGTGGCGGCGATCCGAAAAGCCACCGCATCGCTGACGCTGGTGCCGGTGCTTTGCGGCTCCGCCTTGAGAAATAAAGGTATTCAACCCCTTCTCGACGCCATCGTCAATTTCATGCCCAGCCCCGAGGACGTTCCGCCGATTCACGGTACAAACCCCCAGACGGGCGACGAGGTGAAATGTCTGCCCTTTGAAAACAGACCGTTGGCAGCCCTGATCTTCAAGGTATCCATGATGGAGGGACGAAAGCTCACCTATGTGAGGGTCTACAGCGGGAAATTGAAGTCCGGCGACGACGTGTTCAACACGAGCCTCAACAAAAAGGAAAAACTGTCCCGCATTCTCAAGATGCACGCCAACAAGCGGGAGCGAGTCGACACCGCCGGCCCGGGGAGCATCGTCGGGGTTGTCGGACTGAAGGATTCGGGGACGGGCGACACCCTCTGTCATCCCGATCATCCGATTCTTCTGGAAAAGATGGAGTTTTACGAACCGGTCATCTCCATTGCCATCGAGCCTAAAACCCATTCGGACCAGGAAAAACTGGATCAGGTTCTGGCCAAATTCGTCGCCGAGGATCCGACCCTCAGGGTTCGGATGGATGAAGACACCGGTCAGACCATTCTGTCGGGAATGGGAGAACTCCACCTGGAGATCATTATCAGCCGGATGATGCGGGAGTTCAGCACCAGTGTCAATGTCGGCAAACCCCAGGTCGTTTATCGGGAGACCATCGCCGAGACCGCCCGGGCCGCCGTGGTGTTCGACAAGGATATCGCCGGCCAGCATCACTACGGAGAGGTCCTTCTCGAATTGCGGCCTCTGGAACGAGGGGCCGGGGTACGGTTCGTATCGGAAATGACCGGGGGAGAGATTCCCGAGATATTCATTCCGGCCGTACGTGCCGGGGTGATGGAATCGCTGGGAAGCGGTTCGTTGATGGGATACCCCGTCATGGACGTGGAAGCGGTGCTTCTGGGCGGCGGCTACAAGGAGTCCCAGGGCACCGAACTGGCCTATCGGGTCAGTGCCAGCATGGCGACCAAGGAGGCCATGTCAAAAGCTTCTCCCTATCTGCTAGATCCCATCATGAGGGTGGAGATTCTTGTCCCCGAAGCCTTCATGGGGGAGGTCATCGGTGATCTCAATGCCCGAAAGGGAAAGATCGAAGCCATTGACGTTCAGCGGGGTGTTCAGGTTATCAAGGCCGTCGTGCCGTTGGCGCGAATGTTTGGATATTCCACCAGTCTCCGGTCTGCGACGCAGGGTCGAGGCACCTTTACCATGCAGTTCTCCCATTTTGATCGGAATTGAAGGGCGTCTCCCGATTTCGCTGGTTTCGTCGGATTCTTGAATTCTTGTCGGCGGGAGCCTCCTCCTTCGACTTCTCCTCCTCGGTCTGCTCCTTTTTTGCCTGGGACAACAACTCTTCGGCCTCGGCTTTCTGGATGGGATCCTCGGAATGCTTGATCACCTGACGGAGATGGAAGGCGGCGTTTTTGAAATCGCGCCGCGTATGGTGGTAGCGTCCAAGATAATAATGGGCATCGCCCATTCTGCCTGCTTTTCCGTAAGCCTCTCCCAGATAAAAGAGCGCCCGAATGGAGTTGGGCTGTTTTTCGAGAACGGTTTTAAAGGATTCCGACGACTGGAGATACTCCCCTTGTTCGAGTTGCGTTCGTCCCAACAGGAAGAACGTCTCAAAATCGTTGGGATCGATACCCTTGCTGCCTTCCAATGCCTTTCGGGCGGCGTCGTACTGTCCGTCCATGAAGGCGATTTCCCCCAGATCCTTCAACATGACGGCGTCAAAGGGTTTTTTCTCCAGGGCTTTTCTGACGAAACCGATACCTTCTCCGGGGCGATCGTTTCGGGCCAGGGCAATGCCGTAGCCGTGGAGGACCATCGCATCATCCGGATGTATTTTAAGAGATGCGGCCATTTGTTTCAGGGCCAGGGCAGGGTTCCCGTAAGCGGCGATCAAGCGGGTTCGCACCTGGCGGAATTCGGAGTTGTCGCGTCGCTTTATGATCGTCAGCGCCTCGGGATGGCCCTGGATCCACGTATCCAGATAGGCGAGGCGATCGTCAACAGCCGGGTGCGTCATCAGGTAAGAGGGAACGTCCGACGCACCAAACCACTGCTTGTCCCGTATTTTCTTGAGCATGGTCATCATACCGAAACCGCTGTAGCCGGCGGCCGTCAAGATATCGATACCCAATTCGTCCGCCTGAATTTCATCCTGGCGACTGTAGGCCAGAAATGCCGACTGGGTGGCGGCCGCCGATCCGATGGTGAGCGCGCCGCCCGCTTCCGCGCCGCCCCCGACGCCCAGGAAGATACCGGCTACCATGCCTGCCAAGGTGGCCCACTGAATCCGGGATGCCCGCTCGATTCTCTGGCTAATGTGGCGCGCCTTGACGTGGGTAATCTCGTGGGCCAGAATACCGGCGAGTTCATCCTCATTGTCCATAGCCTCGATCAGGCCGCTGTTGATAAAAATATTGCCGGCCGGTCCGGCAAAGGCGTTGTAGACATCCTGCCGGATAACGTAAAAACGGTACTGGAACGGCTGGGGTGGAAGCTGGGCCAGAATTTTTCGGCCGACCCGGTTGACGTACCTTGCAACGGCGGGATCATCGATGAGTCGGTATTGTCGGACGGCCAATTTCATGAACTCCTTACCGAGGGTCTCCTCCTCCTGGATCGTGATGCCGGCGGCGGAACCGATATGAATGCTCTGAATGCCGATAATGACAACCGTCAGAATCGCCAGTTGTTTTTTGAACGCATTTATGTGTCCCCTGAAAGGCTGCATTCGTCGAATCAAGGGGGTGCGCCGTGAGTCGCTCCTGGTCGCTAAACGGTTGCCGGCATCGGAAAAGAAGGGCTGGGAAAAAGGAAAAAGATTGGATAACAAATTGTTTTTCCTAAATATCAAAGCGTTAGGCATTTTAAACTCATTTCTTTCCAAAAATAAACAATTATGGTAGGATAAAATAATTATGACACAGATAATATGCATCGCCAATCAAAAAGGCGGGGTCGGCAAAACCACCACCGCCGTCAATTTGTCGGCAGCCTTGGCTTTGTCGGAGAAACGGACGCTTTTGATAGACTGCGATCCCCAGGCCAATGCCACCACGGGCCTGGGGATCGACAAAAATGATCTGACAAAAACCCTCTATCATGGTTTGATCGGCGAAGCGGATGCCGAGAGCCTCATCATTGGCTCCGAGATCGATAACCTGAGCCTCCTGCCGTCCCGTGTGGAGCTGATCGGCTTCGAAGTGGAGATGATGAACGAGCGTGAGCGTGAACATTCCCTCAAAAAGCTCATCCGAAGCGTTGCCGACAGGTATGATTACATCATCATCGATTGCCCGCCTTCCCTCAGCCTCCTGACCCTCAACGCCATGGCGGCGGCCGACACGCTTCTGATTCCGCTGCAGTGTGAGTTCTATGCCTTGGAGGGTCTGGGGCAGCTCCTGCAGACCAAGGAATTGATAAACGCCGGCATCAATCCCGGCCTGTCTATATTAGGCATTCTGCTGACCATGCTCGACAAAAGGACCAATCTTTCCCACCAGGTCGCCGAGGAGGCGATGAAATATTTTAAAGGGAAAGAGCGCGTTTTCAATACCAGCATTCCCCGAAATGTACGGCTGGGGGAGGCGCCCAGCTTCGGGAAGCCCATTCTGCTATACGACGCTGCTTCCATGGGTGCAAAAAGCTATCTTGCCTTGGCGAAAGAGATTATCGATGGTTGAGAACGGCGACGTGCTGGGAGATAAATCAGAGGGACAATCCGAAACATCTTCAAAGAAGCGTAAAAAGATGGCACTCGGCAAGGGTCTGGGGGCGCTGATTCCCAAAATGGAGGCCTCATCACCGCCCTCTGTTGACGGGAAATATTTCAAATGTGACCTCCACCGGATTCTGCCCAACCGGTATCAACCTCGCCGACGGTTCTCCGAAGAGGACCTCAGGGAACTCTCTGCTTCTATCAAGGAACAGGGCATCATTCAACCGCTGGTGGTTCGCGAGAGCGGGGGCGGGTATGAACTGATTGCCGGTGAGCGGCGATTTCGGGCTGCGAAAATGGCGGGCCTGGCCCAGGTACCGGTGGTGGTGAAAAGCCTGCCGTCGGAAGGGCTTCTGGAGATGTCCCTTGTGGAAAACATCCAGCGAGAGAATCTCAACCCCATTGAAGAATCGGACGCCTATCACCGCTTGATGACGGAATTCGGACTCAACCAGGAGCAGGTGGCCGTGCGCGTGGGAAAGAGCCGACCTGCCGTGGCCAATTTTCTGAGACTTCGGCAACTCCCCGAGGAGATTCGATCGGCGATGGTGGAGGGGCGGTTCAGCATGGGACATGCCAAAGCCGTTTTAGGTCTTGATAACCCCGCCCATCAGCGGGAGATATTTCAGTTGGTGATCACAAAAGACCTGTCGGTCCGGGAAACGGAAATCTTGGTCAATCGGCTGAAGGCGGTTCAAAAAGATCCGGAATCCCCTGAACCGAGTTCCGAGGATATCTATTTCGCCAGTGTCGCGGAGGACCTTTCCCGAAGACTGGGCACCAAGGTCCAGATCAAACGTCGCGGACGTCGAGGCAAAATGATGATCGAGTTCTATACGGATGAAGATCTTGATCGTCTTCTTGAAATTTTTGGTGGTGATTGATCGATGAAAATATCCGTCGCCAGAAACGCGGGGTTCTGTATGGGGGTTCAACGGGCCGTCGAGATGGCGCTGGATGCCTCCCATCGTTATCCCCCTCCGATCTATACCTACGGTCCTCTGATCCATAATCCTCAGGTTTTGAAGCTGCTGGATGAAAAGGGAATTTCGGTTATGAATGAAATTCCCGAAAAAGGATCCGGGACGGTTCTGATCCGGGCCCACGGTGTTCCACCCGATACCAAGACACGACTCGAATCCGCCGGCTATACGGTTATCGATGCCACCTGTCCGAGGGTCATCAAGGTCCAGGCCATCATTCAGAAGCATGCCCGGGAAGGTTTCGCCTCGATTATCGTCGGAGATCGGGATCACCCCGAGGTTATCGGTCTTTTGGGATATGCCGGATCGAACGGCCACGTGGTGGGAAGGCTCCACGACCTGGATACCCTGCCTGCGTTCGACAAGGCCATCATCGTGGCCCAGACCACTCAGAACGTTCATTTCTTCGAGGCCGTCAAAAAGTGGGCCCAAAAGCATCATCCCGGTTACAAGGTTTTTGAAACCATCTGCGGCTCGACGGAACAGCGCCAGAATGAAACCCAACGACTGGCCAAAGAGGTCGATGCGGTGATCGTTGTGGGTGGCCGGAATAGCGGGAACACTCAGCGGTTGGTCGAGATCGTAAAGGATGCGGGTAAGCCGGTGTGCCATATCGAAACCGAGAGCGATCTGGATATGGAACTCCTGCGGTCTGTAAAACACATCGGTATTACCGCCGGAGCCTCCACACCCAACTGGATCATCAAGCGGATTTACCGGATTATCGAGGCCCTCCCCCTGGAAAATGAAAAAGTCTGGAAGCGTCGCCTCTTCATGGCTCAGCGTTTCGCCCTCGCTACCAACCTTTACATCGCCGTCGGCGCCGGTGCCCTTTGTTATGCCTGTTCGGTGCTTCAAAATGTCCGCACCCCATTTCCATATATCCTGATTTCAAGCCTTTATGTTCTTTCCATGCACACCCTGAACAATCTCACGGGATTGAGGGAGGCGCGATACAACAATCCCGACCTGGCCGTCTTTTTCGAAACCCATAAGTCGAAGATGATTCTTCTGGCCCTTTCGTCGGGGGCTATCGGGCTTTTCGTGGCGGCCGGCATGGGGATATTGCCTTTCGTTCTCCTGCTGATCATGACGCTCATGGGTCTTTCTTACAATCTTCAGATCGTCCCGGACAGCGTCCCCAACGCCAGATATCGGTCCATTCGTGACATTCCCGGCTCCAAAACCCTTCTTATCTCGCTTGCCTGGGGCGTGGTGACGGCCCTGTTTCCCATTTTAGCCGCCACCGGAACCGTCGCATGGGCCACTATTTTTACATTTATCTGGTCCGTAGCCATGGTCTTCGTTCGAACGGCATTTTTCGAGGTGCTGGACATGCAGGGCGACCAGATCGTCGGAAAGAATACCATACCGATTCTGCTGGGAAAGAAGCAGACCTTGGCTCTGCTGCGGTTGATCCTGCTCTTTGTCTTCGTTATGTTGTTCCTGTCGGTGGTCTTCGGTGTTCTGCCGGGTTTGGCGCTGGCCCTGATTCTTTGCCCCATCTATCTGGCGGTGGTCATGGCGTTTCATCGGCGGGCGTACATTCGCCCGGGGATTCGGCTGGAGTTTTTAACCGAGTCACAATTCCTCCTGGCAGGCCTGATCACCCTGATATGGCGTATCGGATTTCGCGGCTGACGCTTCCCTATTACAAGGGAGGCTCTTTACCTGCCGCCAGGCGACGGATATTTTCCCGGTGACGGATAAATATGCCTGCGGCAACCAAGACGCCGGCAGCGGTGAAAACGAGGGAGTGGTTGAATTTCCAGAGAACTGCGGGAATCAGCGCCGCAGCAGCCAGAGATCCTGCCGATACCCGTCGTGTCAGGAAGATCAGCACCAGAAAAATTGAAACGGCCGCAGCCACGGCCGCCGGCGAGACCGCCAGAAAGCATCCGCCTGCGGTGGCCACGCCTTTTCCACCGCCTTTGCCCTTCGTGTAAAGAGGGAAAAGATGCCCTGTAAAAGCGGCGAGAAGCACAACGGCGACATAGAGATCTTTGGAAATCCCGCCCGTTCCGACAAAGTATACGGCCAGAAATGTGGGCACCCAGCCTTTCAGGACATCGAGGACCAGTGTCAGTATACCCCAGGCTGTTCCGGCGGTTCGACGCACGTTGGTGGCGCCGATATTGCCGCTGCCCGACGTCCGGATATCCACGGCGGTGAACGTCCGGGTCAAGACGACTCCCCAGGGAACAGACCCCAGGGCATAGGCGAAGAGCGGCAGTACCAGAAAACAGACGGTATCGGCGATGGACATGCAAAACCTCTTTTCGGATATTTCGGATTGAAGAGCGCCTTCGACATTATGGGATTTGTTTAGGATATTCGAGGCGGGGATTCAACAAAATTGTGCAAAAAAGGTCGAATCGTGAAAGACCGTATCATTTCAATGCCCATAGAGGATGTTCTGGACCTGCATACGTTTCAGCCCAAAGAAGTTTTCAATTTACTGGAGGACTATTTCGAGGCCTGTATTCAGAACGGTATTTTTTCGGTCAGGATCATTCACGGGAAGGGCCGCGGTATTCTCAGACAGCGGGTTCGCTCCATACTGGAACGGCATCCCATGGTCGAATGGTACGGCGATGCGGCTCTGGACAGCGGCGGTTGGGGAGCCACCCGGGTTAAACTGAAATCCCGGATATGATCCCGAAGATCGTTTTCGATCCAGCCAAATCCGATCCTGTCATTGGAGCGACTTCAGCCGATTTTTCCCCGATCAGGACCGATCCGATACCCCAGGCGACAAAAAGTTTGTTGGAACAACAGAAGGAGATGTCATGAAAAAGCTTGAAAACCTGATGGATCGTGTCATCAATCGTGTGAACATCAATCTGAGAGAATTTTCCATTGAGGTCGGGGCACTTCTCCGTGACCTGGTTCCTGAAAATCAACTGGTTAAATTCTATGCCTTTTACGGCATCTGGTCCAATCATCCGATCCATTTCCATTTCAGCAATTCCAGCCTTGCCGGAAGTTATTTTCTGGGGCGCTGCAAGGTCGACAACTCAATCCTGTACAAGTGCGACATCCGTGGTGACGAGTTGAAAATGAAGGGGGATGTCTTCGATGTGAACGGCACCGCCGTTACCGTCGAGGACGACGAGGTCATCTGGATCAAGGACAGCCTCCTCATCAAAACACTGGTCCACAACTATTCCCACAATCCCGAAAAACTGGAATTGTTCCTGATCAAGAACTCCGCATCGGCGCCTTACGCCAACATTCACGGGTCGCCCATCGAGGGGTGCTTTCTGGAACCTTTCTCTACGGTCGACCTCACGAGTCTTCACGACTGCCGGGTGGGAACCTATACTTATGTCCAAGTCGGAGAGTTGTCCCATATCGAGGTGGAATCGGGCCGTGTCTGGATCAGAAACAAGGATATCTTCGATTTCAATTATCGTTTTCCCCAGGATGTGTTACGCACCCGTTATATCGCCTTTGTTCCCGGAAAGGGTGCCATGGGCATGTTCATGGATTTCGCTGAAGACCGCAAAATGGATTTTCAGCGACTCTATGATGTCGTGCACCTCGATTCTCCCATCAAGGAGATCCCCCAAGGGGCATCCATCAATCGGTACAGTGTCTGGAAAGGGAAAAATCACATCAGCCGGAATGTACTGGTTTCCCAGCGGGCGTTTCTGGAGGAGGCGTGGCTGGGTGAGGGCGCCAATGCGCAGGAGAACTGTTATATCAGCTATTCACGTCTCGAGGGATTCAACGTGACCGCCCACGGCGCCACCATTATCTACGCCCAACTGGGAAGAAAGGTTTTCGTGGGCTTCAACTCGTTCCTCCAGGGAAAAGCCGATGCGCCCCTGATCGTCGGCGACGAGAGCATCATCATGCCCCATACGATTATGGATTTGACCGAATCCGTCACCGTTCCGGGAAACCACCTGGTATGGGGATATATCCGGACCCAGGAAGATCTTGAAGACCACAGCATTCCACTGGAGCGGCTTTCGAAGATCAAGGATGAGATCTCCATCGGCAACATGCAATTCCGAGGATCGGGCGAGGCCTTTGTTGCCGCATTCCGGCATCGAATTCAGCATATACTGGAAGCCAACGGCGCTTTCTTTGACGGCGAATACGGCAAGGGACATGCCCAGACCGGGCAGAATATTTCGTTCAACATCATACAGCCCTATCCCCGTGGAGAAGCCCGAGGGCTCTTTCCGACCATCGATATCGAGCCTTGATTCATTGAAAACGTCCAGGTGGTCGAATAGCATGGACTTGTAGCGGTTTTGGGTCTCTTTTACACCCTGTAAAAAAAATCGACACCCACGGTGGTCGTTATCGTGACCATGGTTAAAACTCTGTTTTGATGCTATTTTATTTCAGACAGTTGGACGTTGTCCCGAAAATTGTCCGTTTGGCGTGAGAATTGCTTTTTGTTTTCCTGAAAGCTATCCGCCTTAAAATAAAGAGATAAATCTAAAAATATCAATCTCAATCTTAACAGCAACCAGGAGGATAGGGTGATGACAATGGCATTTGTGATGCTTGTGGACGACGAAGTCCCGTTTGTGGAAACTATGACCAAACGCCTGGAAAAAAGAGGGATCGATATCACCACTGCGTTCAGCGGAAAGGAGGCGCTCGAGAAACTGGATCAGAACAGCAAGATCGAGGTCGTCATCCTCGACGTAAAGATGCCCGAAATGGACGGTATCGAAACGCTGCGGCAGATCAAGATGAAATTCCCGCTGGTGGAAGTCATCATGCTGACGGGCCACGCCACCGTTGAATCCGGGCTTGACGGTATGAAATTGGGAGCGTTCGATTATCTTATGAAGCCCTGCGACATGGATGTGCTGATTGCCAAGGTGGATGAAGCTGCGACCAAGAAGCGCAAGCATGAGGAAAAGATCCTGGAGGCCCGGGTTAAGGAGATTACAAGCCGCCGTACCTGATGTCCGGTTGGAAATCCGGCATGAGAGGGATGGGTGTGTCCTGTTTCAGGTTTGATCGCATACATCCGGAACAGACGTCAATAAGGGCCTGTCGAATGACATTCGGCAAAGCCCTTATCGATTTTCTAAAGTGAATTCGTAAAGACAATCCCCGGGAGATCGCCGGCTATCCCAGCCGGATCGACATCCCCATGATCGGCCACAGGATATATACCGCAAAACCCGTCAACAGCATCAGCAGGATGCTCGCCGGAATGCCGTAAAGGAAGAATTCGCCCGTTGTGAACTGCTTGGAGTCGTAGGCGATGGCGTTGGGGGCCGCACCCACCAGAAGCAGAAACGGCATGCCGGCCACGACCAGTGAGGCGAAAAGGATCACCTCGCCGGCCACGTTGAGATAGGGCGCGATGACCAGAGCCACCGGCAGCGAGATGGCGATGGCGGCCACGTTCATAATGAAGTTCGTCATAATCATGACGAAGAAGGCGATTCCCATCACGAAGACGAACCAGTTGGACTCCTTGAAGATGGTCAGCCAGTTGATGGCCAGCCATTCGGCGGCGCCCGTCTCCCAGAGGCAGAAACCGATGCTCATGGCGCCGGCGAAGAGGAGAATGATGTTCCAGGGGATCTCCTCCAGGTCGTTGATGTCGAGAATGCCGAAGATGAAGAAAAGAATGGTGGAAATCAGGATGATGCCGGTTTTGTCGGGCGGAACAAATCCGGGAATGGCGCTTTTCATGACGGCCGAAGCCCCCAATATCAGGATAACGGAGCCGACGATAACGGCGGCGACAATCTCTTTTTTCGTGATTTTCCCCAAATCGGCGTTCAGCTTCCTGGCCCGATCCTTGAGCCCTGGGATGGTTTTCTTCTCGGGCTTGCAAACGATCATGAAAAATCCCCAGAGCAGCGCAACCATGAGCCATCCCACTGGAAACATGTAGTAGGAGAGCTCGAAAAATCCGATCTCCTGCTTCATGATATCCTTGAAAAATCCCAACGCCACGGCCCCTCGCGCCGCGCCCAGGAGGGTAACGACGGAACCGGCGCCGGCGACATAGGCCATGCCCATAAAAAGCCCTTTGCCGAACTTGGTCGGTTTGTCGCCTTCGCCGTAGAGGGAGTATATGGCCACGAGAAGGGGATAGATGGTGGCCGCCACCGCCGTATGGGCCATGATGTGCGTCAAGGCGGCCGTGACGAAAAAGCATCCCAGGTAGATCATGCTTGTCTTTTCGCCGACAATCATCAGCATCTTATAGGCAAGCCTGCGGGTCAGCCCGGTTTTGGTGAAGACCAGACCGATGACGATGGACCCGAAGATGAAGAGAACCGACGGGTCCATGAAATCCTTGAATGCGACGTTGGCCGGCCGGATCATGAACAGCACCTGGAGAACGCCGATGGCAAGGCTCGTGACGCCGATGGGAACCACTTCGAACACCCACCAGGTGCCGGCCAGCAGGAATACGGCGATGGCGCCCTTGCCTTCCTTGCTGAGGGAAAACGCCTTGCCGGTGGGATCGACGGCATCGGGCCACATGGGGGAGTAATAAACGATCATGAACAGAAATACACCGAGCAGAATGAACAGAATCTTTTTCCAGTTGGTGCTGTTTGCATTTGGTACTGCCGCAGCGTCGCTTGCCATAAATATTCCTCCTGTTTTAGCAATATGCCTTGTCTGTCAATACAATGGGTTCAGACCTAAATGTTGCAGGCGATGATCATGTCGCTGATCTTTGTAAATACGTCCGTCAGTCGTAAAATGCCGATGATGCGTTTGTCCTCCGTTACCAGAAGGGATTGATGGTGTCCCATGACAAACTGATGGATGGCTTCGTTCAGAGAGGCGTCCTTTTCGACACATTCCCCTTCGTCGGGCCTCACCATAAAATTTTCAACCTTGATATCCGCCGCTTTCTTGCAGATGTCCTTGAGCGGTGCTTCCCAAAGCCGCAGCTGTTCCAGCATGGCTTTTTGGAATTGGCGTGTGAAGCCGAGGTGCATCGGCCGCTTGTCTGATATCATTTCATCATATTTGGGTTCGAGGGCCCGAAGGATGCAGATCAGGCTGAGTTTTCCGATGACGTTTTTCTTTTCGTCCAACACCAGGATAGCTCTATGGCGGTATTTGTTTGGGTCGAATACCTTCTGGGCGTCTCTCAACGCTTTCACGGCCTCGGCCAACGTTGCGTCTTTGGATACGGTGGCATATTCCGAAAGCGGAACCATCAAGTCTTTAACGAATTGGGTTTTCACAATAAACCTCCTTGGTGAGTGTTTTCAAAATGTTTGACCAGCGGCTTTCCGGGGCGACCGGCGTTTCGGGGACAGCACTCTTATCTCACATTGGCGGATACCTGCCGTCCCAGTGGGGCATCCATCAATTACTGTGTATATGCTTTCCAGGGTTAAAGGGACACCATCTGAATAAATCGATTCAGGATATCATCCAGATGGATGCCCCCAACGACCTCCTGTTGCCGGATTACGGGCAGAAAAGTGGCTCGGTGCTTGTTCAGCAGAAAGACGGCCTCCATAATGTCCTGGGAACCGCCGATGCAGGCCGAAACGGGGGTCATAATGTCGGCCACTCGTCTTGAAGCCGCTGTCGGCATTTCTGTTTCCAGGCGACCCTCCCAGAGAATCGGGCCGATTTTTCCGGCGCTTTTCAGAAAATGACCCATGATTCCGAAGACGATCTCTCGGGACGACAGGGATCCGATCACGGTTTCCCTGGCTTGCCGGTTTTTTCCGATTACGAGGAGGCAGGGCATCTTACCCTTCGATGCAGCCTTTGCGATCAAGTGAAGGGCGTCTCCGACATTTTCATCCCCTTGGATCGCGTAGTAATGATGCAGGGGATGCATAAAGTTCTCGATAGTTCGATTGGAACGCATCCGTGAGCATTCTCCGCTCGTTTTTGTTGAAAAGGTGTTATAGCACTGCAAACATAATACCATAATATAAACCAAGAGGTTGATTTCTATCAATCTGTTGAAATAATGCTGAAATATGAAGATATGGCCGTAAAAGACCGTTTTCGGGCGGACGTGATTCAGGCAAAGTCTTGCCGCTTGAGGCAGAAGGTTGCCGATTTGCCGTTGACAATGACCTGGGATTGAGCTAATCCGCACAACGGAGATAGATACCGTTGTGGTGGTGACAATATGAAAACCCGTTACACTTTCCCCGAATGCGCCGAGCGATCGGTTTTAGATGAATTTATCCTCGGTTGTGATATCATGGCGGAGATCATGGCCGTGATCCGGCAGGTGGCCCTCTATGATGTCAATGTCCTGTTGGCAGGCGAGAGCGGTACGGGGAAGGAGATGTTGGCGAAGATCATTCACCTTCAGAGCCCCCGGGCGGAGCATCCGTTTATTCCCGTCAACTGCGGCATCCTTTCCGGTATGATGTTCGAGGACAAGCTTTTTGGCCATGAAAAAGGGGCGTTCACCGGAGCGGTCGAACAGAAGATCGGTTGTTTCGAATCGGCGCACCGGGGAACCCTTTTTCTGGATGAAGTCGCGGAACTGCCCCTCGACAATCAGATCGATTTTCTTCGCGTTCTCGAGGATTTTCGTTTCATGCGGATCGGCGGCAACGAGATGATCGAGGTGGACGTCCGCGTGATTTCCGCGACCAACAAGGATCTCAAGGGAGAGATCAAAAAAGGACTTTTCCGGGAAGATCTCTTTTATCGCCTGCAGGTGATTCCCATCTACCTGCCCCCCCTGCGTGATCGCAGAAACGCCATCCCCGGGATGGTCTCCCATTTCCTCAACCAGTTCGAAGCCCTTTACAACAAGCCCAAACCCGTGCTTCATCCCGAGGTCATCGATCTTTTCGTACGGTATGACTGGCCCGGAAATGTCCGGGAACTCAAGAATATGATGGAGCGGATCTTTATCATCAGCACCAACAAGACCATCCACGTTGATGATCTTCCCCCTGATTTTTTGTGGCATTTCCGAGAATCGACGGAAACGATGGACCTGGCCGAGGTTCGAAAGAAGGCGGAGACCGGGGCGATTCTGGAGGCGCTGCACCGTGCCCGGGGCGACCGGGAAAAGGCGTCCAGGATGCTTGGAATCAGTCCCCGGACGCTCAGACACAAGGTCCAGAAATACGATATCAGGATCGACAGGATCGGCGGCACCTTTCCGGACCCTTGATGACCGGTCGGCGAATTGGAAAGCGGCTTGAGGGGGGCCCGGGATGCCGGACCGCCTGATTCTTTTTACTCCGACCGCCGGATGTAGGTGTCGAGAGTGGGCGGCGTAGCGATATAACCATAGAGCGGTTTCCATTCGCATCTCGCCGTGAGCTCGACACCGCCCTGAATGACGGAAACGGGTCGATCCGCCGAAACCACTACGGCCATGATATGGTCGTGGTGATTGGTAAATCTGAGGGCCGAATTGTAACGGGCGCCCCTTGATCGGTCTTCACCCGGTACGGCATAACCATCCAGAAGACAGGCAAATCCGTGGAGGTGAAGGTCTTTGCCGATGTGAAGGGCGCCGTCCACACGAGCCAGAGCTTTGGCCAACGCCAGTTGGGATTCCCGCCTCAGGTCGAGGGGATGTTCCAGGTGCTGGCCGGAGATATTGATGGGGGCGGGGTTGAGATCGATGACGATGGTGCACCCATACCGCTCTTCCTGAGCGTTGTGGACGATGTTTGAGATGATTTTGAACAAGTCGTTGCCGTCATTCGATTCGTTCTGCCACTCCAGCAATATTTCCTCGACCTGCACCAGCTTTGCTTTCCGGGTCGAGGAATGGAACCTCCCATCGAAAAAGCTGCAGATCAAATCACCGTTCAGGCGGAGAAAACCATGGCCGGACCGGAAATCGGCGATAATACATCCCCGGGGCATCTTTCCCACGGCGATGCCGATGATGCTCTTGCCGTCGGAAACAAGCCGTCTTATGGAGTTCTGCACAGATAAGAGCAGTTTCCGGACGTGCTTATAGTTTTTGAGTTGAGGGCGCTCCAACTCGGGAAATCGGGCGATGAAGCGGATCTCTTCAACGGCGCAGGGTTCTACAAAGGCGAGAATGCCCCTGGGCCAGACGCCCTCTTCGAAGGTTTCGGAGATCCCCAGCACGGCGTCGAGGGTCGGATAGACCCGAATGTGGGTATCCCACCCGATGAGGGAGATCCGTTTGTCGACGATGTAGTCCCTGACGGCGTGGCCGGCATATTCACGAAGAACGTATCCCGACGTGCCGATGCACGGGGCGTCCGCATTGGCCATGTCCTGGGAAAGCAGCCAGACGGCATGCTCAAGCCATCGCTCTGTCGGACCCGTGGAGCACATGTCCGGATGGTGCTCCGTGAACCACATCTGATAGGCGATTGATCGGGACCTGCCGCCGAAAGAGATGAGGCCGGCCAATTGAAGGTTTTCCTCGTGTTGCACCTCGAATTTCTTCATTTTAGTCAAGTCGAAATCAGCTTTTCGCCAGGCATGGCTGTCCAGGTAAAGCTCTTTCAGCTTGGGTTCGTGACCGTGCAAAAGCAGCTGCGGATCATAGATGCGAATGGGATCATCGGCATGAATGGCATAAATCAGGGCCACCCGACTCGGCGGTGAAAAATGGGAGAGTCCCTCACGCAGACCGTCAAATACATGAAAAATGCACTGATTTTGAACAGAGTCCTTTTTCATGGTATGCTCTGATGGATCCTTTCTTGACGTTTGGAACACGACTTTTGACTTTCGTGTTGATATCAAAAAACAGGTTTTAAGTCATGACTTAAATGGCCGATGAAAAAGCGTATGATGCTCGAGGTTATCGGTATGAACCATCGCTTTGTTATGATATATTCCAGCCGCTTTTCTTTACCATCACAAAAGCCGAAAATTGCATGGTTCAGATATCAACAGCCGATACAAACCTTCAATCGCAGGAGATCGGAGGTCGGTCGTATAATCCCTACAGGAGTTGAATTTCAGTGAAAATTTCAAGGTGCATGAACAAACAAAGGCGATGGAAAATCCTCCTGAAATGCGCAATAGCCTTTTCCCTGGGGGTCATATGGATGACGCCGGCGGTGGCGGCGCTACCCGAGGCGTCACTTGCAGCAGTTAGAAACGGCATTCCCGGTATTGCCGAACGATATGTTGGGATGCCGTACGCCTTTGGCGCGGACCCCGAGCATCACGGAGCTGCGGACAACTCTCATCTCATTTGCGCCATTTACGGCGAAGCGGCAAGGAATGCGGGTTTTGCCTTCCCCGGCTACATGCCCATGAAGATGCTGCTGGCCCGGACGATCAGGATCCATCCGGACATGGTTGAACCCGGCGATCTGATGGTGCTCAAAGATGGGCACGCGGCCATGATCTACCATGTGGAGGATGCCGAAAATTTCGATTTGATCTATGCGTCCCTCAAGCGTGGTAAGGTTGTGGCTTTTAACAGCCGCAACCTTGTATACGAGGTTTACTGGCGGGTCCATCTGGACGGGTTTTATCGGTTCGATCCAACGCTGTCGGCGCCGGTGGATTGATCGATTCTGTTTGATCCGATATATTCCCGCCCGGTTGGATTTCATTGAATGGCATGTGCGGCACGAACTGTCAAAACTGCGATACCTTTCCACGAAGGAGGTGCTGAATGATCGAGATCGATGTTCCCGGATACGGAAGATTGCGGATGGCGCACCTGGTGCTGGATTACAATGGGACCCTTGCCGTTGACGGCCGTTTGGTCGACGGCGTGGACACGGCTCTGAATGCCCTTGCGGGTCATGTCGGTGTCCACGTTCTCACCGCCGACACGTTTGGAAAGGCCGAAGCGGCCCTGGAGGGGATTTCCTGCCGTCTTACCGTTCTGCCTCCGGACAGGCAGGACGAGGAAAAGTTGGCCTATGTCCAACGACTCGGATGTGAAGAGACCGTCTGCATCGGCAACGGCAGAAATGATCGCCGGATGCTGGCCGCGGCTGTTTTGGGGATCGCCGTCATTCTCGAGGAGGGCGTTGCCGTGGAAACGCTCACGGCTGCGGATGTCGTGTGTACCGATATCCTTTCGGCGTTGGCGCTCCTGTCCCATCCCCTCAGGCTGGTAGCAACCCTGCGATCATAATTTTTCAGCCGGCTGCGGGACGTCCCGGCGGGCGTTGAAACGGTCCCCATAACCCTTAAACGACGAACAGAGAAAAGGAGATCTCCACCGTGCTGGAACTCAAAGTGGTCAATCCCAAGAAAGACCCCCTTAAAACCCTCATCATTCCGGTGTGTGAAGACACCGATATCCATGACAACCGAAGCGTTGGCCTGCTGGTGAAAAAAGCGATGGCTCTGGAAGAGTTCAACGGTAAAATCGAAGAGGAAGTGGTTTTTCATCATCCTGCGGAGGTGTCGGCAGACCGCGTAATTTTCATGGGGGCGGGACCGAAGGCCACCGCGGATACCGAGGTGTTTCGCGCTTTGACCGGCCGAGCGGTCAACAGATGCATCACTCGAGGGCTTGACGACGTTTTGCTGGCCGTTCCTTCGGCGGCCAAATGCGGTCTGGATGCCGCCGACCTGCTTGAGGCAATGATGGAGGGCGCTTTTCTGGGCAACTATCGTTTTGACCAATACAAGAGCGAGAAAAAACAGATCCCCTTGAAAAAGATCGGATTCTGGGCCAAGGCTCAGGATGTCAGACGCTTTTCAAGGCTTCCGACCCGGGTGACGGCGGCCTGCAGGGGTACCCTCCAGGCGCGGGAATGGGTTTCCGTTCCCGCCGTCGATAAGCGACCGGATGCCTATGCTGAATCGATTGCCGCTCTTGCCCGGGCAGAAGGGCTTGATGCCGTGATATGGGATGAAAAGATCCTTGCGGAAAATGGATTTGGTGCTCTTCTGGCCGTCGGGCAAGGGAGTCATGCCGCACCCCGGCTGGTGTTCCTCGAATATCGGACCGAAGGCGCCGAAAAGACCGTCTGTCTCGTGGGCAAGGGGGTTACGTTTGATTCCGGCGGTCTGAATCTGAAGATCGGAGGGGCCATGGAAGGTATGAAGATGGACATGGCCGGTTCAGCCGCAGTGGCGGCGACGCTCATCAGCGTGGCCAGGCTCAAACCGAAGCTCAACGTGGTGGGGGTGCTGCCCCTGGTCGAAAATATGCCTTCAGGTAAAGCGATCAGACCCGGGGATATCATCCATACATACTCCGGCAAGACGGTGGAGGTCGGCAATACGGATGCCGAGGGGCGGCTCATTCTGGCCGATGCCATCGCCTATGCCGTCGAGGTTTACAAGCCCCATATCCTCATTGACATGGCGACCCTGACCGGTGCCTGCGTAGTGGCCCTTGGAGAAAAAATTGCAGCGGTTTTTACAGAGGAGGACGCCCTGGCCGAGGCGATTATCGCATCGGGAAGGCGCACCTTCGAACGATGCTGGCGAATGCCCATGCCCGAGGATTACAAGGAACTGCTCAAAAGCGATTTTGCCGACATCAGCAATATGAGCAGCTCCAAGTGGGGCGGCGCCATTACGGCTGCCCTGTTTTTGTCGGCATTTGTAAAAGATACCCAATGGGTCCATATCGATATCGCCGGTCCCGCCTATGCCAAGAAAAGCGGCGCCTATTGTACCCCCGGGGGAACGGGGTTCGGTGTTCGACTCCTGCTGGACCTCCTGGAAAAATTGTGAAAGGCCGGGAAACAGGCCATGAACAGATCCGGATGGACAGTGATCATTTTGGTGGGAATGGGGTGGCTGGCAGCGCTCTCGGGGGCATCCGAAGAACAGATCCTGAAGCTTGGTGCCGAAAGAGATCCCGTCTCACTGGACCCTCACGCACAGTTGTCTGCCGAAACCCTTCAGTATGCTCACATGGTCTTTGATCCGCTGGTGCGTCGGACCGCCGACATGACATTCGAGCCGCGTCTGGCGGAACGATGGGAGCGTATCAGCGACAGGGCCATGCGGTTTTATCTGAAGCGGGGCGTGACGTTTCACAGCGGTAATCCGTTTACCGTGGAAGACGTGAAATGGACTGTGCATCGTCTGATGAAAAGCCCGGATTACAATAGGCTTTTCAAGGATCTTGAAGACGTCAAGATCATTGATGACCAAACGGTCGATCTTGTGACGCAAAAACCCTGCGCCCTCATCCTCAACATGGCGGCCTTGATTTTTCCCATGGACCGTCGATTTTACAGGGGGATGGATGAAAACGGACGCTACAAGGATGCCGTTGTTACGGCCGGTCCTTCTTTTGCCGCCACCCACGCTTCCGGAACCGGAAAGTATCACGTCACAATGCGGGATCCGGGTGTAAAAACTGTTTTTCAAAAATTTCCGGGATATTGGGACGACAAATCCCTTGGCAATATCGACAGGATCATCCTGATTCCCATTAAAAACGATGCCGCTCGGGTAAGCGCGCTGAGGTCGGGAAATGTCGATATGATCACGCCGGTGCCGCCCCAGGATTACGGGCGTATCGAGGCGGATGAGAATCTTCGGCTGATTGCGATAACGGGAAGCCGTATCATCACGCTTCAACTGAATCAGAAGCGTCGTCCCGAGTTCAGAAACCCTCAGGTTCGACTGGCCATGAATTGGGTAGTAAACAAAGCGGATATCGTAGAGAAGATCATGAAAGGGGCTGCCACGGCAGCGGGCCAACAAGGGCCCAAAGGCTTTTCGGGATATACCCCGCGCCTGACGCCCCGTTTTGATCCGGCCAAGGCCAAGGCACTGATGAAATCGGCCGGATATGAAAACGGGTTCGAATGTACCATGATCGCTCCCAACAACCGCTACGTCAACGATGCCAAGGTGGCTGAAGCGGTTGCCGTCATGCTTTCCAGAATCAATATCACGGTGGACCTCAAGACGCTGCCCAGGATTCATTACTGGGATCGCTTCGACGCCCAAACCGCTGATATCCAGATGATCGGATGGCATCCGGAAATGGAGGATTCCGCCAATTACACGGAAAACCTCCTGATGTGTCCTGATACGGAAACCGGATATGGCCGCTACAACAGCGGAAATTACTGTAACGCGAAAGTGGATGAGCTCATCCTCGCCTCCCGGATGGAAACCGGTAACGCCCGACGCCGGGTATTGCTCCAGAAGGTCGAGCAGATTCTCTATGACGAGGCGGCCTTTATTCCCCTCCATTGGGAGAAGGTGTCATGGGCCGGAAAACGGCATCTCGGGATCGAGCCTGTTGTGAACCTCCAGAATGTTGCCTATTTCGGAGATCTGATGATCCACTAGTGTTATTTCATTTTCGACTTTCGGGATGCTGGCGTGGTTCGAAGGCGGCTTACGTCCTGCGCAGCTGCATTGGAGAATCAGGCGAAGAATTGAAAGGCGCACCGGCGATAGCCGGTGCCATGGTCCATCATAATGCGACAAGATCCAGCGTCCTGGCGATCTCCTCGGATACCCTGCGGACAAATTTTTCGAAATCCTCGCCGTCAATGGGATTTCCCGGTGCCGGGACCTTCTCCAGATCGTCCGGCCGCATATAAACGGGTCGGTTCATCAGCCTCGGATCAGGATGGATTCCGAACTCATCGGGGAACCGATTTTCGAAGTACATTTCCTGAAAACCAGCGAATTTGAGGGCGTGAGCCGTGGAGTCCACCACAGCTGTTTCATCAGTATCGACCAATCCCGTCTGTCGAGCCCGAACGAGTCCGGCTAAGGATTCTCCGCCGTGGGTGCAGGCGATGTGACCGTTATGGTTGGCCGTCAACTCCCAATCCATGATCTCCTGCTCGGTGACCTCAACGAAAAAAACCCGCTGTTCACCGGCGATTTGGTTGTATTTTTCCGCCAGATGAATGACCCTGGGCATGGAGACGGGGTTTCCGATCATGGCGGCCTGGGCGACGCTGGGTTTGACGGCCATGGGGACAAATCGACGTTTGGCGGGGTCCGGCTCCATGTAGTAGCGGTAGACGGGATTGGCATGGGCCGACTGGACCCCGATGATTTTAGGCAGAACGTCGATAATTCCGATATCGTAGAATTTCAGGAACCCGCTCATGACGGCTGTGATGTTTCCGGCGTTGCCGATGGGAACGACAATCACCTTTCCGGCCATGTCGTACTCGAAATCTTGAGCGATTTCATAGGAATAGGATTCCTGCCCCAGAATGCGCCAGGCATTTTTCGAGTTGAGAAGCGCTACCGGGTAGTGTTCGGCGAGGTGCTCCACCACCTTCATGCAGTCGTCAAAAACCCCGGGAATTTCGAAGACTCGCGCACCGCTGCCCAGGGGTTGGGAGAGTTGTTGGGGAGTGACCTTCTTGTGAGGCAACAGCACGGCCGATTTGACATGGGGCTTGAGATAAGCCGCATAGAGGGCGGCCGCTGCCGAAGTGTCGCCCGTCGAGGCGCAAACGGCCAGGACATTCTTGATCTTGCCGCTTTTGATCAGGTAGTTGATATAGCTGAAAGCGCTGGCCATGCCGCGGTCTTTGAACGAGGCGCTGGGGTTCTGGCCGTCGTTTTTGAAAAAGAAGGCCATGCCCGCCAACTCCTGCAGCGTGTTATTGGCTGAAACGATGGGGGTGTGCCCTTCGCCCAGGTAGACAATATCCGACAGGGGAATGACGGAGCCGATAAATTCGTGGTAGAGATAGATGCCTTTCAGGGCCGGGATCTTGAGCATCCGTCGATAGTCGAAAATACGGCGCCAGAGCGGACCTGGGATTTGTCTGAGCCGATCGAACTGCTCATCCTGAATGAGCAGCACCTGGCCGCAATCCGGGCAGGTGTAGAGCAGCTTGTCAATTCCGTGCACCGTACCGCAGCCGAGACAGTGGTAGGCGAGCCGGCCTGCTTTTTCGGGAATCAGATAAGAGCGGATTTCTTTCGGAAAGTCTTGTGGCTTCAACTTGATATCTCTCTATTTTTTATGGTCTATTTTTTCGAGGCCGCCCATATAGGGTTTCAGTGCTTCAGGGATAAGCACTGATCCGTCGGCCTGCTGATAGTTTTCAAGGATGGCGGCAAAGGTCCGCCCAACGGCAAGGCCCGAACCGTTAAGGGTATGAATCCATTCCGTTCCTTTCCTGCCCTTTTGCTTGAACCGGATGTTGGCGCGTCGTGCCTGAAAATCCTCGAAATTGCTGCAGGACGAGATTTCCCGATACTTGTTTTGAGCCGGAAGCCAGACCTCGATGTCATAGGTCTTGGCGGATGAAAATCCCAAATCTCCGGTACACAGGGTGATGACTTGATAAGGCAACTCCAGGCGCTTCAGAATGGTTTCGGCGTGTTCGAGCAAGGATTCCAGTTCGGTATAAGAATGATCGGGATGGACAAACTTGACGAGTTCGACCTTGTTGAACTGGTGCTGGCGGATCAATCCTCGGGTGTCTTTGCCGTAGGAACCGGCCTCGGAGCGGAAGCACGGGGTGTAGGCCGTGTGGTAAATCGGGAGGTCTTCTTCGGCGAGGATGTCGCCGCCGTAAATGTTGGTTACGGGAACCTCGGCGGTGGGGATCAGAAAATAATCCCAGTTTTCCAGCTTGAAAAGATCGGCCTCGAATTTAGGGAGTTGACCGGTGCCGGTCATGGCGGCGCGGTTGACGATGAACGGCGGCAGGGTTTCCGTGTATCCGTGTTCGGTGGTGTGGATATCGAGCATGAAGTTGATAAGCGCCCTCTCCAACCGTGCGCCCGCACCGATATAAAGTGGAAACCTGGCGCCGGTGATTTTGGCGGCCCGTTCCAAATCGAGGATTCCCAGATTTTCACCGATATCCCAATGGGCTTTGGGCGTGAAATCAAATCGGGTGGGAGTGCCAACCTGTTTCAACAGGATATTTTCCGACTCGTCGCGTCCAATGGGAACCGAAGCATGCGGTATATTGGGGAGCGTCATCAGGATACCCTGAAGCGTTTCATCATAACGCGCCAACCGGATGTCCAGCGCTTTGATCCGAGAGGAGACGTCCCGCATTTCCGTCACGAGGCTTTCGGCGTTTTCACCATTTTTCTTCATATCGGCGATCTGTTCTGAAACCACATTTCTTCGATGCCTCAATATCTCGATTTCCTGGAGGATCTCCCGTCGTTTTTCATCCGCATCACGAAAACCACCGAGGTCGGCTTTGTCGTTCCGTGTGGTCAGCGCTTTTTGTACTTCCGCTAAATTTTGTCTCACAAACTTGATTTCCAGCATAATAATTCCTATAATCTCAAAAGTCGGTTGTATATAAAGTTGAGATCGTTATCGCTGAACCGGGTCCCGGCAAAACGATTGCTCGGCAACTCCAGGATAATTGTTAAAAAGTTATCATGGGCAGAGAGGGGAGTCAATGGATAATATCAGTTGACTCTAATCGGAAAAATTAATTATATTACTATAATATATCAAAAAAATGTCTTGGAGCTCAGCGGATAGGAGAGCAGTGTATGGATGAGATCAGAGAGAAGAAGAGCAGTATCCGGACTGACATGATCACGATGATGGACGCCCTTTCCGATGATGTTTTCAGGAAAAAGACTAAAAACTTGGAGGAAAGGCTTTTCGATTTCGCTAATTTCATAGAAGCCAAGATTTCCCTCCTGTACGTGAACCTCAAGCACGAGATTCCGACGAAGCGGATTTTGCAATGGTGCTTCGAACATAACAAAATAGTTGTTTTGCCCGCTTTTGGCAAAGAAAAGCGAACCATGACGCTGATGAAGGTCGACGATATCGAGAAAGATCTGAAACCGGGTCCTCGTGGTGTGTTGGAGCCGGATCCGGAGAGATGCAAGCGAGTGCCTGTCGATCAGGTTGACATCGCCATCATCCCAGGGATTGCATTTGATGAAAAGGGCGGTCGGATCGGATCGGGAATGGGTTATTACGATCGTCTGATTCCCAAGTTGTCCGTCACAACCCGAAAGGTCGCACTGATTTTTGAAGATCAGGTCATACCCCAGGTCCCCATGGAGCCTCATGATAAATATGTCGATATTGTCATCACTGACCGGCGGATTATTTACAAGATATAGCGGTCGGTCACGGTCTGTGATCAGGGGTTCAGGGCGTTTTCCAATTTTTCAAGGTTCCCCGATTCGCCTACGGCGATCAGGGTGTCCCCGCTGTTGATGGTCGCTTCGAAGGATGGGTTGAACAGCATGCCGCCGTCCGACTTTTTGATGGCGATAATGATGAGGTTGTAATTCTGGCGGATGCCCGAATCCTTGAGCATCTTGCCGACGAGGGCGGATGCCTTTCCGACGGGAATCTCCTCCATTTGAATATCCTTGCGGCGATGCGTAAAGGCCAGATCCAGAAAAGTGGTCACCGTCGGTCTGAGAATCCGATTGGCCATGTTTGACGCCCCCATGGCGTATGGTGACTCAACCCGATCTGCGCCTGCTGCCGTAAGTTTCGCCGCGGACCGATCGCTGCCCGCTCTGGCGATGATTTCAATGTTCTTGTTGAGTTGGCGGGCTGTCAGAACCAGGAAAACGTTTTCCGTGTCCGTGGCCAGGACAGCTACGAGCCCTTTGGCGTGCTCGATACCGGCTTTCAGCAGCAGCATTTCGTTGGTTGCGTCTCCGGAAAGGTGGAGCACATTGTCGGCCTCCATTACGGGGATCAACTCCGAATCCTTTTCGATGACGACCAGGTCTATGGGTTTGCTTTTCAGTTTGTTGCACAAAACCCGGCCAATGCGGCCATACCCGCAGATAATATAGTGGTTTTCGAGTTGGCTGATTTTCTTGTCCAATCTTCGTCTCCCCAATGTTTCACGAATCTGTCCCTCCACCATGAATTGAACCACGGCGCCGGCGACGTAAACGAACAGCCCCAGTCCTGAGAAGATGAGAACCATGGTATAGATACGACCCATGGAACTTAACGACTGGACTTCCGAATACCCCACCGAGGCGACGGTGATAACCGTCATGTAAAGAGCGTCCAAAACATCCCAACCCTCAATCAGCATATAACCAAGGGTGCCCGCAATGATCATGAGGATGGACAGGCAGCAGACAATCACGAGATGTTTTGTTCTGTTCATGAGGTGACTTTACACTTCCCTCCATATGTTTGCTGTAGAAGATGATGTATATTATCCGGCCGTCAAAGAAAATAGAAAAGGAGTCTCTGCATATCGCCGTCATCTTGTATCGTCCCGGTCCCCGGTGTGTCCAGGCCTGTGGGATTCAGCTTGATGACGTGTTTATGTGACTGAAAACAGATATGTTTATTGACGTGCATCCGCAGAGTTGATATAAAATAAAATTATGGAAAAAGAGATATCAAAATACCTTCGTCGTCGCGAGGAGATGGTCAAGCGACAGATTGAAGCGCGAGGTGTGAGCGATCCGCGGGTGCTGGATGCCATGAGGAGGGTTCCAAGACACCTGTTTGTGAGCGAAGCGCTGGAAGATCAGGCTTACGGCGATTTCCCCCTCCCCATCGGCGACGGACAGACCATCTCTCAACCCTACATTGTCGCCGAAATGACACAGGCTCTCAAGGTGGGCGAAAAGGACCGCGTCCTCGAAATCGGAACAGGATCCGGATACCAGGCTGCGGTCCTGGCTCAGATCGTTTACCGTGTCTACACCATTGAGCGGATTCACGCACTCTACATCAAAACCCGCCGGCTGTTCGATAATCTCAAATATCACAACATCGTCACTCGCTATGCCGACGGAACCAGCGGGTGGCGGGAAGAGAGTCCCTTTGACGCAATTATCGTGACTGCGGGTGCACCGATCGTCCCGCAACCGCTGATCGATCAACTGACGCCGGGAGGGCGGCTGGTCATTCCCGTAGGGGATCAGTATATTCAGGATTTGGTTCGGATCGAAAAGGATGAACGCGGCGTTCACCAAACCAGCCTCGGCGGATGCCGCTTCGTCAAACTTGTCGGCGAATATGGTTGGAAAAAGGAATAGCCGAAAAACACGTTATAGAAAACGGCGCTATGCATTCATTTATTCTATTGTATCTCAAGGGGCTTGCCATGGGAGCCGCGGATGCGGTTCCCGGGGTTTCAGGTGGGACGGTCGCTTTCATTTCAGGCATTTACGAGGAACTGATCCTGGCGATTCGATCCTTTGACGGTCGGGCATTGAAATTTCTCCGGCAGAGAGATCTTCGAGGCTTCTGGCACCATATTCACGGGACGTTTTTAGCCGTACTTCTGGCGGGAATCGGGACATCGCTTTTCATCTTTTCCCGTTTTGTTCTCTACTGGCTTGAAGATTTTCCCGTGTTGGTCTGGGCATTTTTTTTTGGGTTGATCATCGCCTCCATTCTGATGGTGGCGCGAAAAATCAATAGCCGGAACCCGATGATTCTGGGGTTCGGTCTGGGAGGGGTGATTCTGGGGTATGCCGTTACGGTCGCCGTTCCCGCTGAAACCCCTGAAACCCTGAGTTTTGTCTTTCTTTCCGGTATGATCGCCGTGTGTGCCATGATCCTGCCGGGAATCTCCGGAAGCTTCATTCTGGTGCTGTTGTCGAAATATGAGTATATATTCACCGCGATCCGGGATTTCAATCTCGTGATCATCGCCGTTTTCGGATCGGGTTGCGTCGTCGGGATTCTCTCGTTCTCCCATTTTTTAAGCTGGACTCTCCGGCGCTATTACGCACCGACCATCGCTATGCTAACGGGGCTTATGGTGGGATCCCTCAACAAGGTATGGCCCTGGAAGGTTGTTGTCGAAACTGTTGTGTCCTCGGAAGGAGAGGTGAGATCAGTGGTGGAAAAAAACATTCTTCCCACGGCTTACCTCGATGCAACCGGTGCATCCCCTTACCTGACGGAAGCGTTGCTGCTTGCCGTCGCCGGCTTCTCTCTGGTCTATGTTATCGAGAAGCTCTCCTTGCGGCCACCCTTGACTGCGGTCATCAATCGACGGATAGATCGGGCCAAAGGGTGATTCGCCCTTTCAGGAATTCGATGAACGCCAGAGACAGGGGAGAGAGGGTCTTTCGGCGATGACTGGTCAGGTAAAAATGACGTTTCAGAGAGAGGCCTCTTACAGCGACGACGGCCAGGATTCCCCCAGCCAACTCCTCGGCTACCGCAATCCTTGAGAGGATTGATATGCCTATTCGTCCTTTGATGCCCTGTATAACGGCCGCGGTGCTGCCCATCTCGGCGACGATGTTGAGTTGGGCGACGCTCATCGACACCTGACTCAGATGCTTCTCGATGGATTTCAGTGTGCCCGATCCAGCCTCTCTGATGATAAACGGCGCTGTCTTGAGCATGGACAGCGTGATCTCTCCCCTTTTGGCCCACGGGTGATCCACCGGAACGATGAGGCAGAGCTCGTCCGCCAGAAGCGGTTCCTGATGAATCTGCTTCAGACCGGTCCTGGCGCCCACGACACCGACCTCCAGAAGACCTGCGGCAACATCTGCGACGATTTCTTCCGTATCCCCGATGCGGATGGCGGTGGTGACATCCGGATAGGTTTCGACGAAAAGACCCACCATTCGAGGGAGAATATAAACGCCGGGAATGGTGGAGCCTCCGATGACCAGGCGTCCTTTCAGGTTGCCGTGGAACGCCGCCATGGCCGCCTCGGCCTCCTCCTTCAGGGCGATCAGTTTTCTGGCGTATTCATACAGCAGTTCCCCTGCCTTCGTGGGGATCGCCTTTTTGGCCAGGCGATCGATCAGACGGCACTCGAAATGGGCTTCGAGATCTTTGATATGACTGCTGATCGTCGGTTGGGAGAGATGAACGATGTTTCCGGCTTTTGAAAAGCTTTCGGATTCGATGACCTTGCAAAAGATGTTGAGCTGCCAGAGATCCATGGGGTAATCTTGAAAGGTTAAAGTGAGGCGTCAACGGCTGTAGACGCCTTTTTCCCCGGGATATATTTTTTCAGTTTCGTCGGATCAATCAGGGGGTGTGGAGAAACCCGTTTTTTTCCTTCAGCTTCCGGTTAACCAAAGGGGGCACCATATCTTCGATGTCTCCGCCGAATTTGGCGGCCTCCTTGATGATGGTCGAGCTGGTAAAGATCCACCGGAGACCCGTCATCATAAAAACCGTCTGGATATCCCGGTTCAGTTTTCGATTCATCAGGGCCATCTGAAATTCATATTCGAAATCCGATACGGCTCGCATGCCCCTCAGAATCGCATCCGCCTCCCGTTGGCGTGCATAGTCCACCAGGAGGCCGTGGAAAACATCCACCTCGACGCTGGTCTGACCCGCCAGGCTTTCCTTCAGCATCTCCACCCGCTCCTCCACCGTAAACAGGCTTTTTTTTGCCGGGTTGCACAGGATGGTTACGATGATTCGGTCGAAGATTTCGAGTCCGCGATGAATGATGTCGAGATGACCGTTGGTGACGGGATCGAAGGATCCGGGATAGATGGCGATTTTAGGCATGCGTTCGAGTTCCTCATGATTTATTTGGTGCGTTCATAGCATAATTTAAAAAGGACACCAAGGTCTTTCCGTATTTTCTCTGATCTGACAGATCATATCCCGACAACTGTTCAGGCAGAGGTTCGCTTGCGGCGTGCTCGACGACCACCAGCGCTCCGGGTGCGAGAATTCGGCGCTGCCGCAAATGAAAAAGCGCCGGGCCGATCAAATTTTTGTGGTAGGGGGGATCCATGAAAACAAGATGAATATCCGGTTCATGAGGGGTGAGACAGTTTAGGTTTCTATCAATGTCCCACAGGACCACCCGGGAGCGTTCCGTGAGGCCCAGGTGTTCAAGATTTTTCCGTACAGCGGCGACCGAGGCTTTTCGGTTGTCGATGAAAATTGCCGACCGAGCGTCCCGGCTGAGGGCCTCGATACCCATGGCGCCGGTGCCGGCGAAAAGATCGAGTACCCGAGCCTCCGCAATATTCCTGCCGATAATGTTGAAAATCGCCTCCCGCACTCGATCCGAAGTCGGGCGAACGGCGTTACCCCGGATAGGCAGAAGCTTTCGACCCCGCAAACGGCCGCTGATAATTCTCAAACCGATACCCCGAATTGTTCGAGCTTCCGACGCAGTTCGGCCGGATCGATGCCGATAACGCCGGCGGTTTTGGTGAGGTTGTTGCCGTACTGAGAGAACTTTCTTCGGATGAACGCCATTTCGAACATCTCCTTTGCGGTGGAAAGCTGATCAATGCTGAACAGCTCTTCTTCGGATTTGCCGCTTCTGCCGGCCGACGGGTTGTAAGGAAAAGGGATATCTTCAACCTCGATTGTCGTCTTGTTCAAGATGATTACGAGCCGTCCGATAAGATTTTTCAGTTCCCGGACATTGCCGGGCCAGGGATACGACATGAGCATCTCCATGGCTTCAGGCGTGATATGAGTGGGTGACGGCCCGGTTTTTTTGCCGCGATCCTCGAGAAAGATGTTCATCAGGACGGGAATGTCTTCGATGCGGTCTTTCAGGGATGGGACATGGAGCGGTATTTGATTGAGGCGATGATACAGATCCTCCCGGAAATTGCCCTTCTCGATTTCTGTTTCCAGGTCCTTGTTGGATGCCGCGATGATCCTGACGTCGACGCGAATGTCTCTGCCGCCCCCGACGCGCTGAAAGGTTTGTTCCTGAAGCACCCTCAAGAGCTTGGCCTGGGTTTGAAGGCTCATGTCTCCGATCTCATCGAGAAAGAGGGTTCCATCGTTGGCGATTTCGAACCGTCCTCGTTTTCGTGTGTCCGACCAGGAGACCGCGCCTTTTTCATGGCCGAACAGCTCGCTTTCCAGACGCTCTTCGGGTATCGCGGCACAATTGATGTCGATCAGGGGTTGCTCCGCCCGTTTGCTGAACTGGTGGATCGTCCGTGCCACCAACTCCTTGCCGGTGCCGTTTTCACCGGTGATAAGGATCCACGAGTCGGTGGGGGCGACAACGACAATCTGTTTCTTGAGTTCGACGATAGCCGGACTTTTACCGTTGATGGCGTGCTTTTCGAGTGTTTTTTTCCGAAGGTAGCGGTTTTCCTCCTCGAGTCTTCTGAAATTGAGGGCGTTGTTGATGTCAACGATGACCTTGTCGATGGAGAGGGGTTTTTCAATCAGGTCGAAGGCACCCAGTTTTGTGGCTTTCACCGCGGTCTCGATATTGCCGTGACCCGTGATGATGATGACTTGAAGGGCGGGATGATGCTTCTTGATCTCTTTGAGAGTTTCGATGCCGTCGATGCCCGGCATCCAGATATCCAGCAGGACGAGGTCGGGGGATTTGTCTTCTATCAATTTCAAGCCCTCGTACCCGTTGTTTGCGGTGATGACCTCGAAGCCTTCGTCGGAAAGAAGTCCGCCCAGAGATTTCAGGATGTTGGGTTCGTCGTCGATGATCATGATGGTTGGAAACATGCCTTCTCCTTTGATGGTGTTGCGGCGTACGTTGCTATACCGGGAGTTCTATGATGAATACCGTTCCCATCGGATGATTGTCCTGGACGCGGATGGTGCCCTTGTGATCCGCTATGATGGTGCTCACGATGGTGAGTCCGAGACCCATGCCGGTCTTCTTTGTTGAAAAGTAGGGCTCGAAAAGCCTTGTTTTGTCTGACCGGGCGATGCCGGGACCCGTATCGGCGATATCGAGTTGTACGATCCTTTTGGAGGGGACCAGGGTCGCGGTGATGGTGATCGTCCCGTTTCCACCCATGGCGCTGATCGCGTTATCCAGCAGGTTGATGACGGCCTGTTTCATCTGGAAACGATCCAGGTTGAGCAAGGGCAGATTCGTCTGGACTTGTACGTCGAAATGAATGTCGGGGTGTCCCTCCCTGAATAAGGCCACGCTCTCTTCAATGATGGGGGGCAGCCTGACCTGCTCCGGATTGGCGGCCGGGAATCGAGCGAATTTCGAAAATTCATTCACGAGGTTGCGGATCAACTCGACATGATCGATGATCATCTGGGTGCATTCGTCAAATACAGGATCCTGGATCGTCTGAAAATATTTTCGTCGGAGGCGCTGGGCCGATAGGGATATGGGGGTCAGGGGGTTTTTGACCTCATGGGCGATTCTCCGGGCGACTTCGCGCCACGCCGCCATCCGTTGGGCCTTTTCCTGGTCCGTCAGGTCGTCGAAGACCACGACCAGTCCAATGTGACGCTTTTTGTCGTCCTGAAGCGCATTGACGTGGATCATGAAGCTGCGGGGCCGTTCATTGATGATAAGTCGAAGGGGCATCGCCAGGGTACGCTTCCCGGATTCCACGAATTTGTCCATGATATCACGATCGAGGTCCGGGTCCTGGCCTTCGAAGAGCCGTCGGTAGTTTTTGTGAAGAATTTCTTCGGATTTGAGGTTGAGCATGCGTTCCGCCGACTTGTTGGCGGTCCGGATGATGCCCTGGGCATCGATGCTGATAACGCCGGTGGAGACATTTCGGAGAACGATCTCCATATATTGGCGGCTTTCCTCGATTTCTTCGTTCTGTTCGCGGAGCTTTCGGGCCGACAATTCCAACTGCTCCCGGTTGGTCCTGAGATCCCGCGTCATTCGGTTGAATGAATCCACAAGGCTTCCGATTTCGTCGTCCCCAACCATGGCGATGCTGAAACTGAGATCGCCCCCTGCCACTCGTCGGGTGCCTTCGGCCAATTCCTTGATGGGGATGCTGATGGATTTCGCCAGGTAAAACCCGAGCCATATAGCCGAAAAAACCACCAGCAGCGCGACGATGGACAGGGTGATGTAATACGTCGATTGGATGGGCTGTTTGAACAGTTTGATCTGTTGATACTCTTCGTATCCCCGAGAAATGGCCGCCAGGTTTTCCGTGAGGTTCGGCGGAATGAGGGTTGAGAGAATGATGAAGCCCCGTGCGTTTCGGGGATGGGCTCCCAGGGGGATGGCGCCGATCACCCGGTTCAGTTCGCCGATGGGGATTTCTTCGGATACGGCCCGAATCGATTGATCGCCGAGATACTGTTCGAAGTTGGATCTGGAAAGGGCCGGAGGGGGTTCCGGAAATGATTTGCTGATTGAGATGGACAACCGTCGTGCTTCGGCGTCGTAAATCTCGACGCCTTCGATATTGAACTCCCGCTGAACGACCTGTGTATATTTTCTGAGCGCATCCTGTTGAGGGGCGTCAATGTAGTTTCGGGCGTCGACCTGATAAACGATACGTTCCAGAAAGAAGCGATTATGGTCTTCCACGTATCGATACAGTTGGCGGCCGACCCGGAGGGAGTTGTCGAGGGCCTGCTCTATGGGAACGTTAAACCAGAACTCGACGCTGGTAGTGATGAAATGGATGGAGAAAAAAAAGAGGACCGTTGTCGGCAGCAGGGCCAATCCGATGAATGCCACAACGAGGCGGGTTCGCAGGCTGGCACCCATAACCTTCCGTTTTCGGTCGTAAAGGAGCTTGACGAGGTTTCTGAAAACGAGAAAGGCCAGCAGGAGCAGCAGCAACAGGTTGATGTTGATGAGGATGAACATCAAGATGGTGTTGGATATGGGAAAATCCGAAACCGAATCGAAAAGGCGATTCTCGACGTAGGTCAGCACGACTACGACGACGGCAATCAGGACAATCAAAATGATTTCTCGCCTGCGTCGTCGCCGATCCTCGTCGGTCAGAAAAGTGGCGCGGCTTTTGATTCGGTTTTTTCGCATGGCGGATTGAAAAACGAATTCAAGATAAGGTTAAAAACGGGTCGATATTGAGGCAAAAGCGGCACCGGCCGTATATCGACCGTTTAATACGTAAAGTCGACGGCGTGCCAGTCGGTTTCAAATTCCCACATGGATGCCATTACCATGATGTATCTCAAATAGAACGGCAATGTCATTTTGCTGAGTTTGGCTTTGACGCGAATGCGGTAAGCATTGCCCTTCCTGAGCCGATCCAGGGGAATGACCTTGACGCCGTCGATCCGGGTCATCCGCCCCTTGGCCTCGTCAAACGACATGAGTGGGACGGAAGGGTCCGCTTCCCAGGAGCGTGTGACGGTAAATTCTTTCTTGAGGTTGTAATACTTGATGGTGTGGGTAAGGGTCATTTCAGACAAGGTTCGGTTGGCCCAAAAATAACGAATTTCCTCCAGAACGATAAAAAACGAAAAGGTGGTGGGGACACCGCTCGAAACGGCCTCATGGATCGGTTCCGTAAAAGCGTCCTTGACTTTCAGGTAGAGGAGAAGATCCTTTTGGCTGTTGGTCACGGAAATATCCGCAATGCTCGCACCGAGGGCGAGGCCCGGCGAGGCCTGAAGCATGATGGCCATCAGGCAGGCGACGCCGATGTGCCGATATCGCGACTGCCCCATAACGTCAGATCGGCTCACTCCGGAAACCAATGGGACCCTGAAGCCGGGTGATGTCGTCGGCGTTGTTGATGGTGATCGTTTCCCAGGATTCCTTCCGACTGAAAAGAGTTTTGAGAAAGGCGTGGTTGAAAGCATGGCCGGACCGATGGGTCACGATGTGGCCTATGATGGGAAGCCCCAGAAGAGAGAAATCGCCGATACAGTCAAGAATTTTGTGCCGCACGAACTCGTCTGGAAATCGCAGACCGCCTTCGTTGACGACGCCGTTATCGCCGATGACGACGGCATTGTCGAGAGATCCCCCCCGAGCGAGGCCATATCGTTTCATATATTCGACTTCATGCAGAAAACCGAAGGTTCGGGCCGGACTGATTTCTTTTTCGAAGCGATCCGGCGTCACCTCGATGGAGTAGGTCTGTCGCTTGATCATGGGGTGCGGAAATTCGATGGTACAGGTAATTCGGGTTGTGGGTTCGGGGTAAACCGAGACGGATTTCCCCTCCGATTCAATCGCTATCGGCTTTTTGATGACGAAATAGCACTTGGGACCGGACTGGGCCGTTGTTCCTGCCGAACGTACGAGCCGGGTAAAAGGCCCGGCGCTGCCGTCCATGATGGGGACTTCATAGGAATCGAGCTCAACCAGGGCGTTGTCGATGGAGAGCCCCGCAAATGTCGCCATGAGGTGTTCGATGGTGGAGACGATGCATCCCTCCGAGCCGATGACCGTGGCCAGACTGGTATCCACGACCTGATTGAAATGGGCTGATATCCTTGGACTGCCTGTCAAGTCTTTTCGAACGAATTGAATACCGTGGTTGATCGGAGCCGGATGAATGGTCATGTTGACGATTTTTCCGGAATGTACGCCCATCCCGGAACAGAAAACCATTTTGGCCAGCGTTTGCTGACGGGTTTGTATCAAGAATGCCTCCACCTTGCTGTTGACGGTGCCTCTCCGTTCAGGGCTGTCAATCCATTTATTATTTGGGTCGTCCACCGCTGTCTGACCCGACACATCCCGTCGCCACGGCGATGAAATACGTTTTTGCTTCGAGGCGTCGCCGTTGCTTTTCCCTTGCGTTTGAAAGGAATAAAGGTATTTTTAAACACTTTTAGCCTAGTGTTCAAGGATTTGACAACAATTTCCGGAAAAACTTTGAGCGGTTTGAAGAGGATAAAATAATTGTGCTCATTTTAGCGCTTTGTTATAATTTAAAAATTCAACTTGAAACTTCCGGGAACCGGCCCTTTCCAATCAATATCGCTGAAGTCGGCTTCAACCCCGAATCATGGAGTGATGTTGAAAGGCGGAGAACAGAAGCTTGAGAACGAAGCGTCTTGAAAAGGGGATAGTGGTCCATTCGGGAATACCGGAACCGAAACGCAATGGTCGCGGACGGACTTTCGTCCTCCGGTCTTCCAGCCGGCCGTCTGAAAGGAAGGAGATGGTGTGCTTGCCAAAGTGTTGAGCAGTGCGGTGATCGGCATTGATGCATTCATAGTGGATGTGGAAGTGGATATCTCGGCGGGCCTGCCGTCTTTTACGACGGTCGGACTGCCCGAAGCCTCGGTCAAGGAAAGTAAGGAGCGGGTCAAAGCCGCCATTCAGAACTCCGGGTATGCCTTTCCGGACGATCGGATCACCATCAATCTCGCTCCCGCCGACATCAAAAAAGAAGGTACGGGTCTCGACCTTCCCATCGCTATAGGCATCCTGGCCGCTGTCGGTCTGATCCCAAAAGACGTTTTGACTGACTACATGATCCTGGGCGAACTCTCCCTGGACGGCCGGGTCAAACCCGTTCGGGGGTCACTGCCCACGGCCCTGACCGCCTTGCGAGCCGGATATGCCGGAATTATGGTTCCCAGGGAGAACAGTCTTGAAGCCGCGGTAGTTCAGGAAATATCGGTTCTGCCCGTCACGGATCTGTCCCAAGTGGTGGATTTCTGTCGGGGATTGGCTTCCATCCCGCCCGTGAAGACGTGTCTTGATACGCTGTTTTCGAATTCGGAGCATTACCCGGATGATTTTTCCGACGTCATGGGGCAGGAGCATGTCAAGCGGGCGCTGGAGGTGGCTGCGGCCGGATCTCACAACCTTCTGATGATCGGCCCCCCCGGATCGGGAAAGACCATGCTGGCCCGCCGGATTCCGTCTATATTGCCGCCCATGACCTTTGAAGAATCCCTTGAGACTACCCGGATATTCAGTGTCATCGGTGGGCTGGATAGAGGACAGGCCCTGGTTGTCCGTCGACCTTTTCGGGCGCCCCACCATACGATATCCGATGCCGGCTTGATTGGTGGGGGGCGTTTTCCTCGACCGGGCGAGGTAAGCCTGGCCCACAACGGCGTTCTGTTTCTCGACGAATTACCGGAATTCAAGAAAAATGTGCTGGAAGTGCTTCGCCAGCCCATGGAAGATCTTTCGGTCACCATCTCGAGGGTGAATTCGACCCTGACGTACCCCGCAAGCTTCATGCTCATATCGGCCATGAATCCTTGCCCGTGCGGATACAAGGGGGATGATGCCCATGAATGCCATTGCTCTCCGATTTCCGTCGAACGTTATCGGTCGCGGATTTCAGGACCTCTCCTGGACCGGATCGATATTCACGTGGAGGTGCCTGCCGTGGCTTACAAAGACCTCACCGGCGGCACTTCAGGCGAGTCTTCGGCCGTCATACGACGGCGGGTTTCCATGGCGCGCGCCATGCAGACGCGGCGATTCAAGCGGACCGGCATCCATTGCAACGCCCAGATGGGCAGCCGGCAGATCCGCCGGTATTGTACCGTCGACGAAGATTCCGAAACCCTCCTGGAAACGGCTATGCGTCGATTGGGCCTTTCAGCCCGGGCCTACAACCGTATCCTCAAGATCAGTCGAACCATCGCCGATCTGGATGGATCGGAGATGATACGGCTCGATCATCTTTCAGAAGCCATCCAGTATCGAAGTCTTGATCGGGGGAAAACCCGAACCTGACTTTTTCTGCAGAGAGGATCCATATGCCGATGAATCTGAAACCGCCGCCGTTGCAGCTACCGGAATACTGGATCGAGATCAGCGGACGTATCGCCGACTACGGGGTCTATCATCCCGGCGAACTCCATCAGGCGGTTGTGACGGCGCGATCGATCCGGTTGCGTACGGCCTCGGTGGCGCTCCTCTTGGACGGTCTCTGCCGGCGAACCTGCCCTCATTGTCCCGACCCTTGCTGTCTGAGCGCCAAGGTGTGGTTCGATATGACGGATCTTTTGACGATTTACCTGAACGGGATGCCCATGCCGGAAGCTCAGCCCATTTCCCAATGGACGGCAGTGTGTCGATACGCAGGGTGCCATGGCTGCCGGCTTGAGCGCCGGGACCGTCCATGGATCTGTACATGGTATCTCTGCCCGGCCCAGACGGCCTTGCTGCGACGATCGGAGGGACCGGCTCGCGAGGATTGGGCGGCGGCTGTGACGGAGATCAAAACACTTCGCGCGGAACTCAAAAGATGGTTTACACCTATCGTTTTCTGAGCTTTTTTGCACGATATAGCAAATGGGTTCGGCCGGTACGAACAAATGCATGATCTCGTGATACCCAAAAAGCCGCCTGCCATAATTGCACGACGTGCGGCATGGACAAGCGGCTCTTTGATTTGAGACCGTTGCAGAAGGACGGCCGGTTTTACGTTAAATATCGGTTGACGCTATTCTGCCGGTTCCTCGTTAAAGGTGGGCCTGGGGAGTACACCAGCCCTCTCGGCGATTTCTGGAACCTTGTGTTCCCATTCGATGGCCATGAGATGGACACCGGCGATGCCCTTCATCTCCTTGAACTCCTCGATCTGTTCGCAGGCCATTTTAATGCCCTCTTCGGCGTGCTTGCCTTTCGCGCAACCCTTCAAACGGTCGATGATTTCGTCGGGGACGTCCATGCCGGGAACGTTGTTTTTCATGTATCGGGCCATACCAAGGCTCTTCATGGGCGTAACCCCCGCGAGGATGGCGACCTTCTCCGTCAATCCCATGTCGTTGGCCATCTTGACCCATTCCCGCATTTTTTTCATGTTATAAATGCACTGGGTCTGAATAAAATCCGCACCGGCTTCGATCTTTTTGGCCAGTCGATGTACTCTCCACTCAAAAGGCTCGGCAAAAGGGTTTGCTGCGGCTCCGATGAAAATCTTGGGAGCGCCGTCAATTTTTGCGCCGCTCAGGAACTTGGATTCATCGCGCATTTTTTTTATGGTTGAAATCAACTGGGTCGAATCGATATCGAAGACGCCTTTGGCATTGGGATGATCCCCAAACTGCTGATGATCTCCGGAAAGGCAGAGCAGATTTCGGATGCCGTGAGCCGAAGCACCCAGAACATCCGCCTGCATGGCGAGCCGGTTTCGGTCGCGACAGACCATCTGGTAATTGGGTTCGAGACCTTCCTCTATGGCGATCAGCGACGCGGCCCAACTGGACATCCGAACCATGGCTGTCTGATTGTCCGTGATATTGACGGAATCGACCAGACCCTTCAGGTAACGGGCTTTTTCTCTGACGGCATCGGCATTTGCACCGCGCGGAGGTCCGAGTTCGCCCGTAAAAGCAAAATGCCCGGCTCTCAGTACCTTCTCCAAATTACTTCCTGATTTCATATTCAATTACCTCTCGTTTATTGTTGTGGGTCACGGTTCTCCGTCATGACCGATAACCCGGCTTTATCAGTTTGAAAGGTGCGGTCCATTTTTGAGGCCTCCGGATCGTGCCGTTTCAGGCGAGCGGGAGATGCTGATCCAGCCATTGCTGGAACGGTAAGGACATGTTGGGGGCGGCGGCCGCATCTGTTTGCTTTTTGCGTTCATCGCTTTTCCATAGGGGTTTGGCATCAATATATAGCCTGATGCTCAAGGCGTATCTAATAATCCTATTTAATGATATCTGTCAATAAAAAGCTCTCGTTGCTGCCGGATGAACAACTTATGAAAAGGATCGGATTGGAAAACAGGGCGTCAGGAAAGGCGCCGCAAAGCGGCCTGGGAAAAGAGCTGGATTTGGAGGGGAATATTTGACGAAGCTGAAAATTTGAGGTAGGAGTTCAAACACGGGTACGGTAACGATATCGAAAAGACTGTCGGTATCAACGGCCGGAACTGCTTTGCCGAGACATCAAAAACCGCATGCCATGCCTGCCGTGTTCCGGCATCAAAGCCGGGAAAACGAAGGGAAGCGCTTGTTTTTCTGAATTCTGCCGATGTATAAAACAGCGTTGTTTCCGACGTGGTCAAGATACGTCAAGTTCGACGTAGCCAACAAAAATATCGTGGGAACGACCGTGATGCTCATGAGAATCTGTTCGCGGCCAACAAAAAAGTGGTGGGTAATCGGGGTGCTGGCGATCGGCTGTTTCGGTGTCGGTTGCAGCGGATTGCTTCCCAGCTCCAAACGTGACACGAAAACGATATGGGCTTCATACGATGCCGCCAAAAAATCGTTTGATGAAATTGTCCCCTACAAGACAACGACGGAGGATCTGAGACGACTCGGGTACGATCCTTTTGTCGCCGCCAACATCAAGGTGTTGACATATATCGAACTTCTTTACAGGTTTTTACCCAACAACTCCATCACCAAGGCAGATTTGGACGAGGGAATTCAGGACTGCCTTCTTGCAAAGGATGCCTGCACGGGGTATGAGGTTGCATTGTGGCGCAGGCACGAAGACCGATTTGGAAACGTCTTTCTGGATCTTTTCAGTTTCAGACGTAAAACGAAAGTGACCGGATGGGAGTTTAACGCCTTCATCATCATGAAAAACGGACTTGTAGTCTACAAGAACAGCAGCGGCAGACCTAATATAGACGAACTGATCGATGAGAAAAAACCCCTCGGTCCGTTTCAGGATATCGGCGGCGATACGTTGATCCGTAACGCGGGTTTGTAACCCATGGGGATTCTCTTTCGGGGAGCCGTTGTCCTCGTCATCCTGATCGTCGTTCCGCTTACGGCAGGAGCGATGCCGCCGGATACGGCCGTTGGGTACGATTCAGCCATAACGGAAACAATATCGTTTTTTCCGGGTGAACGTCTCAGTTACGCGCTCAGATGGGAATTTATCCTCGCCGGTGAAGCCACGCTGGAAGTTCTGCCCAATGATGTCGTAGACGATCGACCTGTGCGTCATTTCGCTCTGACTGTCAGGTCCAACGCCGTTCTGGATAAGATCTACAAAGTCCGCGATCGTATCGATGCCTATACCGACCTGAGGTTGAGCCGGTCGGTTCTGTATCGAAAGAAACAGAAGGAGGGACGACGCGAGCGGGATATCGTTGTTCGTTTTGACTGGGAAAATCAGACGGCGGTTTATACCAATTCCGGTCGTTCGAAGGCGCCTGTGGCGTTGATGCCCGGTACCTTCGACCCGTTGTCCGCGTTTTATTTTGTCCGTGCATCCGATCTGTCGCCCGGAAGGATTATCGAGCGTCCGGTGAGCGACGGCAAGAAATGCGTTCGCGGCAGCGCCGAGGTGCTTGAACGGGAAACCATACGGGTGAATGGGAGGACTTACGAAACCCTTCGGCTGGAACCCGAGCTGAGACACGTGGGCGGTGTCTTCGAAAAGAGCCCGGATGCCAAGATCGAGTTGTGGGTGTCCGCCGATCGTCGGCATATCCCTGTCCGGATCAGGAGCAGGGTGGCGGTGGGCCGTTTCGTAGCGGAACTCATGTCCGATTCGACTGAAACCGATTCCGACTGGATTCAATAGGTGACGAAGAGGTAAGAAATGAACCAGGAATATGTTCGGGTACTGTGGAATAAGATCGAATGTTCCGGGTACTACCGGATGGGGATGACGTGTCCACCCGACTACGAACGGGCCAGGCCCGGACAGTTCGTCATGGTTCGGGTGGCGGAGCGGATGGATCCCATGCTCCGACGACCCTTTTCCATACACCGCCTGATCACTTCTGATGCGGGGACGGTTGAGGGAATCGAAATCCTGTACAAGGTGGTCGGGACAGGAACGGCGCATCTCTCGACGCTCAAGGAGGGCGACGGACTGAATCTTCTGGGGCCCCTGGGCCGTCATTTCAGCCTTCCCGAAAGATCCGGGCACATTTTTATCGTATGCGGAGGGATCGGTGTCGCGCCGATGTACTTTTTGACGGAAACCCTCAAAAAAAAGGGGATTGACATTTCCCGTTGTGTAGTATTTATCGGGGGGCGCTCCAAGGACGATTTGCTCTGCATGAACGATTTCTTCTCCATTGGGGTTCAAACGGTCACCATCACAACCGATGACGGCACGGCCGGAGGAAAGGAGATGGTGACCGGACCCCTCGAGCGAGCGATTCTGGCGCAACGTCCTGACATGATCTATGCCTGTGGACCGCTCGCGATGCTGAGGACGACGAGCCGTATATCGCGGCAATACGGCGTCTCCTGCGAAATTTCCATTGAAACCATGATGGGCTGTGGCATAGGCGCCTGTCTGGGCTGTGCGGTGGAATCGTCGGGCGATTCCGGAACATATTTCCATGCCTGTATCGATGGGCCGGTTTTTAATGCGTTGGACATCATCATATGAAACCGACGCTGCCGCTTGCAATGCTGAATTTTCGTTGACTTGATGAGCGAGCTGTGCTAAACGAAAAACCCTAAAATAAAGGCGGGTTTTCCCATAAATGGATAAGAAAAATTTACGGTACCTCAGAGAACTCGCATATTACAGCAGCATTGGTCTGTCGGTCGCTCTCTCCATCTTTATCGGATTGGGAATCGGCGTCTACCTTGACGGCCGATACAGCACGAATCCCTGGCTAACGTTGATATGCTTGGGGTTGGGCATCGCAGCAGGCTATCGAAACATCGGGTTGGCTATCAAGAAGAGTCGGAAATTCTAACGGGAAAGCGTAAACGGTTTTGAAAATCCAAGAGCGTCTGTTAAAATTTGTGACCCGCATGAATTGGATACTATTAGTTCTTTCGGGTGCCGCAGGGTTTTTCTGGACATCCCCTGCATTCGCCGGCGGGATTATCTGCGGCGGTCTGATCGTCACCGTCAATTTCCACCTTCTTTACCGAACACTCAAAAAAGCCTTCGTTCCCAACAGTTTGACGTCACATCATGTCATTTTAGCCAAATATTATGTCCGTTTTCTCGTGAGCGGGCTGCTCATTTTTGTGCTCATTTTCAAGCACATCGTGAACCCCATTGGGCTTTTTATCGGGCTGTCGGTCGTCGTTGTCAGTATCACCCTGGCAACCTTGCTTGAATTTAAAAACCTTTTGTTGAAGGAGGCTGTGTAAGGTGGAACATCCCTATCTATTCTTTGTCAAGTTGTTCGAGTTCGTCGGTCTGGGCCATTTTGCCCATGCGTATCCCCATGTGATCTATTCCTGGGTGGTGATGCTTCTGCTGGTCGTCCTGGGCCTTCTGAGTGCCAAAGGTATCGCCATGGTCCCCAACAAAATGCAAAACTTTTTTGAAATCATCGTGGCCGGCATTGAAGACTTCATGGTCGATATTACCGGGGAAGAGGGGCGTTGGCTTTTTCCATTGGTCGCAACGATCTTCCTCTACATCTTTATCGGAAACCTCATCGGTCTTGTCCCCGGTTTCTTTCCCCCGACGGCCAGCCTGAACACCACTCTCTCCTGCGCACTGGTGGTTGTTGTTTTCACCCACATCATCGGTGTAAAATATCACGGCGTCGGTTATATCAAACATTTTATGGGGCCGGTATGGTGGATGATTCCCATCATTTTCCCTATCGAGCTTATTGGGCACCTTGCCAGAATCCTATCGCTTTCCTTCCGACTTTTTGGAAACATGATGGGGCATGAACTGGTGCTGGGGATTCTTTTCGCGTTGGCAGGTGCTTTTTTTGCCCCTCTACCGATCATGGCGCTGGGTATATTTGTCGCGCTGGTTCAGGCATTTGTTTTTTTTCTCCTGTCGATCATGTATTTTACGGGTGCCATGGAGCACGCACATTAAGAACGCACATAAACGTAAGATCGGATATGGATTTAATTTCGCTATTAATGGGATAGTGGAAGAAGCGCAATACTTATCAAATCTACTTAAGGTGAAGGAGGTACGTTAGATGGAAGCTCAGGCATTACAATTTTTTATCGCATGTGTGACTGCGGCGGGTTTTGGGATTGCAGTAGCAGCTTTTGGTTGCGGTATCGGCCAGGGTCTTGGCTTGAAGGCTGCGGTCGAGGGTATCGCCAGAAATCCCGAATCTTCCGGTAAGGTGACCGTTACCATGCTGATCGGCCTGGCCATGATCGAGTCTTTGTGTATTTATGCTTTGGTCATCGCACTGATCCTGATCTATGCGCATCCGCAGGCTGCTGCTATTGCAGGGTTGTTTGCCAAGTAAATATCGTTGGTTATCCTTATGGTCCAAGATAGGGCCACCCTTCGGGGTCGGCCCTATCTTTTTTGGGGCGGGGCGACTGAATTTTAATGGCTCAATCCTGATCTTGTCTGAATTCCGAGAAATAAGCTTGACTTTTCAGGGATAGCGATGCTATCAACTCAAGTTTTAATTTGTAAGATGTAGAAGGTTCTATCCTTGCTCCGCTCTGTCGGGGCTTCATATCCGTAAGGAGGATTTATGAGACGGTACGAAACTATGGTCATTGTTGAATCTGACCTGCCCTCGGAAAAGCGGGATCCGCTTTTCGAGAGAATGGAAGAGACCATCTCCCAGCATGGGGGAATGCTGATTGCGCGTGACGATTGGGGGACGCGCAAGCTTGCCTATGAGATCAAGAAAAAGTCACGGGGTTATTATTTGCGGCTCGACTACTGCGGGAATGGTGGATTGGTCAGCGAACTGGAGCGATTCTGCCGGATCGACGATCGTGTTTTGAAATATATGACGGTTTTACTCGAAAAGGATGCCGACATGGCGGCCATAAAAGCCGAAATGGCCAAAGCGGAGGCTGCCGAGGCATCGTCCGCCGCCGAAGATGCCGATGCCGCCGAGGCGACACCTGCCCAAGAGGATGCCGAGAAACCTGAAACCGCGGAGGAGGAATAATGGCCTTTCAACGTAAACGGAACGCCAAGGGTGGTCGAAGAAAAAAGCGGATTTTTCATCGCCGCAAAGTCTGTCGTTTTTGCGCTGACAGCAGTCTTGCCATCGATTACAAGGAACCGAAGACGCTCAGAATGTTCACGACAGAGCGTGGGAAGATCATTCCTCGCAGAATTTCAGGTACCTGTGCCACCCATCAACGCAAATTGACCGAATCGATTAAACGGGCGCGTTCCATCGCGCTGTTGCCTTACGTCGGTACGGTCGATCTGTAAAGAGCTGGGCAGGGGGGCATGCAGTAAGCCCCCTGCTGCCCTATCCGAGGAGACATTGAACGTGCTGCCAATCGGCAGATCGAGTGTAGGAACGGAACTTCTCATAGGGATAGTGGTTGTCGGCCTGCTTTTATTCAGTGCGACACACATACCAGTGATCGGATTTTTTGTTTCCCTGTTTATCCCGTTGCTGATTTTTTTTTATCGACTTCGGCTGGGTCGACGCATCGGTGGTATTGTCCCCGTCGTACTTGGTGCCATCATGGCGCTTTATCTGGGTGGGGCATCCTTCGAGTTACTCTTCTTTTTCGAACTGATGGTGATGGGATATGTTTTGGGGGAGGTGCTTGAGCAGCGTCTGTCGGTGGAGAAAACCGTACTTTTGACCGTCGGGATCGTGATGGTTTCCGGCGGCGTATGTCTGACGGTATACAGCGCCTTTCTCGGCGTCGGCACTGGTGAGATGATCTCGGATTATGTGGATCGGAATCTCCAGATGACGATGGCACTCTATCAAAGCATCGGAATGTCCGAAGAGATGATTGACGCCGTTTCGGAATCCCTCGAAACGATCCGTTTTTTTCTGGTGCATGTCCTGCCGGCATTGGCGATTTCTTCCGTTCTTTTCATGACATGGATGACCCTTGTCATGGCGAAGTTCGTTGCCCCCCGGTTTGGGCTTGCCTATCCGGATTTCGGGAGACTGAATCTCTGGCGGGCACCGGAATTTCTGATCTGGGGCGTTATCGGAAGCGGCGGTATTCTGCTCTTTGCAGACGGCAGGCTTCGAATGGCAGGCGTCAATGGCCTGATCATTCTGATGACAATCTATTTTTTTGTCGGAATTGCAATCGTCTCCTATTACCTGGAGAAAAAACAACTTCCCCTGTTTTTGCGTATTTGCGTCTACAGCTTCATTGCGCTTCAACAGATTGCGTTTTTCCTGGTGATCGGTATCGGTCTTTTCGACATGTGGCTGAATTTTCGAAAGTTAGAAACCCAAAAAGAGTGAATCCACCCCCGAGGGAGGCTTAATATGAAAGTCATTCTGACAGAAACCATTGAAACATTGGGTATCATCGGCAGCGAGGTCAATGTTGCCAAAGGGTACGCGAGAAATTATCTTTTACCGCAGGAAAAGGCCGTTCTGTCCACCCCAGCCAACCGAAAGCGCCTGGAGTTCGAAAAAAAGCGTTTCGAGATTCAGATCGCCAAAGAAAAGGCATTTGCGGAGGAAATGGCCAAGCGGCTCGAAGGGGTTGCTTGTACGATCGCCGCCAAGGTCAGCGACGAAGATCGTCTTTATGGGTCGGTCACAGTGAGGGACATTGTCGATGCCCTTTCCAGACAAGGGATTGATATCCGCAAGCAGATGGTCCTGCTGCCCGAATCCATCAAAAATCTCGGCACCTACAACGTGCCTGTCCGGGTTTACAAAGGGGTTGAACCTGAGATAACCGTAGAAGTCGTGCCCGAGGAACAGTCGGATTAGCGTCGGCCGATTCAGATTCAAAAGAGCATCAAGGCATGATAAAGATGCTTTGATGCTTTTTTTGCGAGGAGGGTGTTTATGGCTCTGAAATCCATACAACGGGATGCCGATATGATCTATAAACTTCCTCCCCAGAACATCGAGGCTGAAGAATCCATTCTGAGTGCGATTCTCCTCGATGATTCGACGCTTATCGACATTGTCGAGATATTGTCACCCGAGGACTTCTATTCGACATCCCACCAGAAGATTTACGAGGCCGTCGTCGACCTTTTCACGCGAAACGAACCGGTCGATCTGATTACCCTCTCGAACCGGCTTACTGAAAAAGGGGTGATCGACGAGATCGGGGGCAAGGATCATCGGGGCGTCACCTATATCTCCTGGTTGACAGATGCCGCGCCCGCGGCTGTAAATGCCCCGCATTACGCTCGCATTATTCGTGACAGAGCATGCCTTCGACGCCTTATTCAGAAAGCCGGCGAGATCAGCCGGCGCTGTTACGAAGCGCATGACGACGTGGACGACGTCATCAATTTTGCTGAACGTTCGATTTTTGAAATATCTGAAAACAAGATCAATCCCTCTTTTCATCCCATCAGCAAGCTGATCGAATCGAGCATTGACACCCTGGAAGAGCGTCAGGGCAAAAAAACAATGATTACCGGCGTGGCGACCGGCTTCACGCATCTGGACAACCTTACCTCGGGTTTCCAGCCTTCGGATCTTATTATTCTGGCGGCCAGGCCCAGCATGGGCAAGACGGCTTTTGCTCTCAACGTCGCCCGAAATGCGGCGGTGGACAGTAATGTGCCTGTTGCCGTATTTTCTCTTGAAATGTCAAAAGAACAGCTCTCCATGCGGCTTCTCTGCGCAGAGGCCCGCGTGGATTCATCCCGTGTCCGCAGAGGTTATTTCAGCATGGACGACTGGGACGCGCTGACCGAAGCTGCAGGGGTTTTGTCCGAGGCGCCGATCTACATCGATGATTCCGCGGATATCTCCGCCATTGAGATTCGGGCCAAGTCTCGTCGACTTAAAATGGAAAAGAACCTCGGCTTGGTTATTGTGGATTACCTGCAGCTGATGAAGGGTCGGGTCTCATCGGAGCGGCGGGACCTTGAAATATCCGAAATCTCACGGTCGCTGAAGGCTCTGGCCAAAGAACTCGATATTCCGGTCATTGCGCTCTCGCAGCTAAACCGGAAGCTCGAGGAGCGGTCGGACAAACGGCCTATGCTTTCAGACCTTCGGGAGAGCGGCAGCATCGAACAGGACGCCGATGTGGTGGCCTTCATCTACCGGGACGAGGTTTACAACAAGGAAGAAAACAACCCCAACCGTGGAAAGGCGGAGATTATCCTCGGAAAACAACGAAACGGCCCCATTGGTTCGGCACACCTGATTTTTCTGGGCTCCTATACGCGATTTGAAAATCCCGCGCCCGATCAGGTGGCGGCGGTCGGGAGGCCATGAGAACCCTTTACGGCAATACGGAAGACCTTAAGGCAGACCATATTCGCCGGCTGGAAAATCTTTGCCGGCGAAAAGTACCGGATCGCTTTATCATTACGCCGGAATTGGCTAGAGATATCGCCCGTCTGTCCCATGAGATTCATCGTCAGGTCGGCCTTCTTATCGAACGATCCGGAAAGATCGTCGCGGTGATCGTCGGGGACGCCCACAAGATTGTTATCCCTGAAACCGGCGCTTATCACACCCTCCCCGGAAGGCTCAAAGGGCTCCGTTGCGTTCATACTCACCTCAAGGACGAACCGCTTACAGCCGATGACCTCACGGACCTTGCTTTGCTGCGGCTCGACTTGATGGCGGCGGTGACGCTCACCCCCGAAGGGGGCGTTCGAAGTGTTCATGCCGCCCATATCCTTCCCCAGGGCCCTCCCGATGCGCCATATCGGATTCTCGATCCCTTGCCGCCCCACCGGCTTGACGTTGGATTCGCCGAGATCATTCGGGCGTTGGAAAGTGAGCTCGCCCAGATCCGATCCCTTTATACTGCTGAAAAGGGTGAAGAGCGGGCCGTTCTGGTGAGCGTCTCCACTGCTCCCAGGAAGATCGCGGAAGATTCGTTGGCCGAACTGAAAGAACTGGCAATATCCAGTGGAATAGAGGTAGTGGAAGTCGTACTGCAACAACGCAAGAAGGCCGATCCTCGATTTCTCATCGGTCGAGGCAAGCTTCAGGACCTGAACCTTCTCGCGCTCCAGAAAGGTATTTCGCTCATTATCTTCGATCAGGAGCTCAACGCCTCCCAGATTCGCTCCATTGCGGACCAAATAGAGCTCAAGGTCATCGATCGGACTCAGCTCATTCTTGATATATTTGCTCAACGGGCTCAGACTCGGGAAGGCAAGCTTCAGGTGGAGCTGGCTCAACTCAAGTATCTGCTACCTCGACTGGTGACCAAAAATACGGCTATGTCCCGTCTTACCGGAGGGATCGGAGGGCGGGGGCCGGGAGAAACAAAGCTGGAAATCAATCGCAGGCGGGTTCGGCAGCGCATCAACCAACTCGAAAAAGCTCTGCAGGCGGTGATCAGGCACCGATCACGTCAGAAAGCACGGAGAACGAAGAAGGGGCTGCCCGTCATCTCCATTATCGGCTACACCAATGCTGGTAAGTCAACGCTTCTTAATACCCTTACCCAAAGCGACGTTCTGGCGGAAGACCGCCTTTTCGCCACTCTTGATCCCTCGAGTCGGCGGCTCCGATTTCCAAGAGACGTCGAGGTGATCATAACGGACACTGTGGGATTCATCCGAGAGCTCCCCAAAGACCTCATGGTCGCCTTCCGGGCGACCCTTGAGGAACTTCAAAGTGCCGATCTTCTTTTGCATGTCGTGGACGTCAGCAATCCGAGATGCCAGGAACAGATCCGTTCTGTGGAACGCATCCTTTCGGATCTCGATCTTCAGCACATCAAGGTTCTCCGGGTTCTCAACAAGATTGACCTGATTTCGGCCGAAGACCTGGACCGCCGGATCCGGACGTTGGGCGGTTTCCCCGTTTCCGCCGTGAACCGGAGCACTCTCGTGCCCCTTACGGAAAAAATGGCGGAAGAAATCGAAAAACTGTCATCTATTACTTGACATCCGCTATAAAATATATATTTTAATTTCTTATGGACCTCGAAAATATTAAAAGAGTCGGTGTTGCTGCAGCCCTAGCGGGCGGAGCCGTCCTTCGGTCCTACCTCGGAAATCTCTCTGCCATTGAAAAAAAAGGAGCCATCGATCTCGTAACAGAGGCGGATATCGGCTCCGAAAAAACAATCATTCAGACTATCCGACAGCATTTCCCGGATCATGCCATCCTGGCGGAAGAAAGCGGGACGGACCCTGGTATGCCTGAATACCGATGGATTATCGATCCCCTGGATGGTACAACCAATTTCGCTCACCAATTGCCTATTTTTGCGGTTTCCATCGCCTTTTCCTACCGGGATGAGATTAGCGTGGGGATCGTCGTGAACCCGATATCGGGCGAACTGTTTACGGCTGTCCGAGGGCAGGGTGCCTTGTTGAACGGGCGGCCCATACACGTGTCGGATAGTCTATCTGTTTCGGAGAGTCTCCTGGTAACAGGATTTCCGTACAATTTTGGTGACATTCTGGAATCCGTTGTCGAACGTTTCAGATCCTGCCTGACGGCTTCACGAGGTGTCAGGCGTCTGGGGGCTGCAGCTCTGGATCTCTGTTTTGTTGCCTGCGGCCGCTTCGACGGTTTTTGGGAAGAAAATCTGAAACCGTGGGATACCGCCGCCGGGATGCTGATCGTGACGGAAGCGGGCGGACGGGTAACCGATTTCAAAGGGGGGAAATACGGTGTTGGCGACCGGGAAATTCTGGCCACCAACGGATGCATTCACCGTGAACTGATGTCACTATTGGAGTTAAAGGAAAAACTATGAAGCAGAGTGGTAAAAAGGTTTCGTTAAATGATCATCTGGGGTGTTTCGGTGAATTCAATCTGGGAGATCCGATTTGCAGGAAGATGTGTTCCCTGAACATTCGTTGTGCCATCGAACGAGAACAGAATGATCAACTGGAGTTGCTGGAGGATCTGATATCGACTGATATGATGTATATCAAGATCCAATAATTTCATTTGGTCAAGTCCTTGAAGCCGGCCATCGGGCCGGCACCGACATTTCGCTTGATATTTTCCTGACCCTTCCGTTCATTTCCCACAGCGTTTGTCATCCCCTGTTTACTTTACACGGTAGGCTTTTGCTCCTAATGGGATTCAATACGCTCGCAAAGGAATTCCAGTTGCTTTTTCAAAGAGCCGTCTGAACGGATGCCTTTCTCGACGGCGGCAATAGAGTGAAGGGCTGTTCCGTGGTATCGGTTGAAGCTTTTTCCGATGGCCTGAAGCGGTTGATCGGTATATTTTCTCGCAAGGTAGATGGCTACCTGGCGGGGCCGGACGATGGCCCGCTTTCTCGATGGTGAGACAATTTCCTCTACAGAGATCTTGAACTGTCTGCACACCAGTTTTTTGATATAGTCTACAGTAATAGCTTGTTTTCTTTGGGTAATGTTTCTAACCACGCTCTCTGCAAGCCTCAGATCGATGGGCTCTCCAAGAAGGGATGCCTTGGCGGTTACGCCGATAAGGCCGCTTTCGAGCTGGCGAACGTTTTCAGATAACTCTCCGGCAAGATACTCTGTGACCGACGACGGCAACATGCACCCATGCTCCACCATCTTTCTTTTGAGAATCTTGATCCGAGTCTGAAAATCAGGGATCTCGATGTGGGATATAAGGCTCCGTGCCAGGCGAGATTTGAGTTGTTCGCTCATGTTTGGAATTTCGGCAGGCAGGTGACAACTGGTAAAGATGATTTTTTTGTCTGCATCGATAAGATAGTCAAGCGCCTGAGCAAGCTCCATCTGGGTTCGCTCTTTTCCGGTCAGAAAATGGACATCCTCCAGGAGCAGCACGTCACACTGATTACGGTATTTAAGCTTGAACTGCTCAATGGCATCGTTGCGGAAGGCCCGGATCATCTCATTGGTGAAATCCTCGGCTGTGATGTAATAAACGTTCTCCGTTGGAAAGTGTGATAGAATATGGTGCCCGATGGCCTGGGACAGGTGACTTTTACCCAGGCCCGTCTGAGACATGAGGAACAGGGAGTTGTGGTTGATGCCTTGCCTTGACGCCAAAGAAAGTGCTGCTGAATAGGCAAAATTGCTGTTGCTGCCAACAACGAAACGGTCGAACGTAAAATTTTTCCGGAGGAGCCGCCCGCTGGAAGGGGGCGGCGGCATCGACGGCAACTCCAGTTGGGGCTCGATCCTCAGTTCATTGGCATCGGATCTTCGCCGGACTGAATTCTGTCGGGAAGCAATTTCGATGCTGATGGAGCAGTTTTTGCCCGTGTCTTTCTTGAAGAGGGCTTCGATCATGGCGCCATAGTGATCCATGACACGCTTTTTGGCAAAAAAATTCGGACAGGAGAGCACGATCGTGTTTCCGTCGGCTTTGACGAATTCGACGGGTTCGATCCACATTCTAAAGCTGTGGGCGGGAATCTCCTTTTTGACGACAGCCTTAACGTTTTTCCAGATATCTTCCATTGGACAATACGCTTCCTTATTGCTTACGCAACCGATTTAAACCCTTAAACTATTCGTTGTATTCGTCGTGGATGTACGTTTAGGCTAATTATGGCCCAAATACCGGAGGATGGTCTGATGTATCAAACAACATGGATTCCTCTAATATGCGATTTGTCCAAGAGCGTCAAATCGGATGAATCGGGCTGTATCAACATTTCAGGGTACGGAAAATTTATTTGGTAATAGTCTGAATAAATTGGTTATATGTGTTTTTCAGTTTGCAACTCTCCATAAATACACCCTTTTTCACCGTCCGATTTATCTTCAAGTATTTTAAGGGCATCGGCGAGGAATTTTTGAAAAAAGCCATATCGCCATCAACTCACAATTTTAATATATCTTTTGTTTTCATTGAATATCATCGTTTTATGAGCGAACAACCGCATTTCGATCTGGAATAATTCGTTTGAAAAAGCATGACAGGCGGGCTAAAATATTTTTTAAAAGGACGTCAACGGCTGCCTCCTCATCATCGCAAATCATTGAACAACGGACCTTCTTATGACATCGGATAAAATCATCATTCAGGGGGCAAGGCATCATAATCTTAAAAACATCGATGTGGAAATCCCGCGACACAAATTGGTGGTGGTGACCGGTCTGTCCGGCTCGGGAAAGTCCACGCTGGCCTTCGATACCCTATATGCAGAGGGACAACGCCGGTTTGTGGAGTCCCTGTCGGCATATGCCCGACAGTTTCTGGAGCGTATGGATAAACCGGAGGTGGATCTGATAGACGGTCTTTCCCCCGCCATCGCCATTCAGCAAAAGGCCCCAGGCCATAACCCTCGATCGACCGTGGGAACCATCACCGAAATCCATGATTATCTCAGGTTGCTCTTTGCGAGGATCGGACGGAGTTACTGTCACCGATGCGGGCGCCCTGTTTCGGCCCAATCTATAGACCAGATTGTCGACCAGGTGACGGCTTTTCCGGAACAGACGCGGATTCTTATCCTCGCGCCGCTGGTGTCTAATCAGAAAGGGCGTCACGAAAAACGCCTGAGGCAACTTCAAAAGCAGGGCTTTTCCAAGGTCCGAATCGACGGTGAAGTCATGGATATCGAGGCGTCGGATGGGTTGGACCAGCATCAGAGGCATACCATCGATGTCGTTGTCGATCGCCTGGTGATCAAACCGGGCATCAGCAATCGGCTGGCCGACTCCCTGGAACTGGCCATGGCCCAATCCGATGGTCGGGTGGCTGTCGATATCATGGGCGGCGAGACCATCCTCTTCAGCGAGCATGCGGCCTGTACCTATTGCAACATCAGCCTTCCGGAGCTCTCTCCCGCCAGTTTTTCCTTCAATTCCCCACAGGGCGCCTGCGCTAAATGCGACGGTCTGGGGGTGGCCAGTGAACTGGATCCTGAGTTGATCGTTCCCAACCCCGATCTTAATCTGCGGGAAGGCGCGGTGAAGGTATGGGCCCATCGAAGTTCGGTACAATTCATGGATTTTCTGGAGGCGCTGACGAGATACTACGGCGTCGATATCTACACGCCTTACAAAGATCTTCCGGAATCCTTTAAAACGGTATTGATGCATGGGTCCGGCGACGTGGAGATCCCTTTTTTTTTCGAGCGGAAAAATCGGCGGGTCGTTTACCGAAAACGCTTTGAAGGGATTATTCCCAAACTGGCCCGCCGATACATCGAAACCGATTCTCAGCAGTCAAGAGATGAGATTGAACAGTACATGAACGTCCGGCCTTGCGAAGCCTGCCGAGGAGACCGGTTGAACCCTGCTTCGTTGGCCGTCAGGGTCGGTGGCCGGAACATCGCTGAAGTAACGCGTTTTACCATCAGCCAGGCGCATGATTATTTTGCGGCCCTGGCCGGTGAACTCACGGAGAAAGATGCGGTCATTGCACAGAACATTTTGAAGGAAATTACGGACCGGCTTGGGTTTCTGAATAATATCGGGCTGGGCTATCTGACCCTGGAGCGACCGGCAAGCAGTTTGTCGGGCGGGGAATCTCAGCGCATCCGTCTGGCCACCCAGATCGGATCCAAGCTTACGGGGGTTCTCTATGTGTTGGACGAGCCCAGTATCGGACTTCATCAACGGGACAACCGGCGGCTTCTTGCCACCCTTCTTCAAATGCGGGATTTGGGAAATACGGTGTTGGTGGTGGAACATGACGAGGAGATGATCCGAGCTGCCGATCATGTGGTGGATATGGGGCCGGGAGCCGGCGTCTGGGGCGGCGAGGTGGTCTTTTCGGGTCACCCCGACCGTTTGGTGGAGGCGGAGACTTCCCTGACGGGTCAATATCTGGCCGGGAAAAAGTGTATCGAGGTGCCGACGGCTCGTCGAGCCGGCGATGGACGGCAAATTATCGTGAAAGGGGCCAGAGCCCGCAATCTCAAAAATATCGACGCGATCTTTCCCCTGGGATGCTTGATTTGTGTAACGGGCGTTTCCGGATCCGGCAAATCGACCCTGGTTCTGGAGACCCTCCACAGGATTCTCGTTCAGAGGCTCCATCGAAACCGCATTCGTGCAGGGGCCTGTGACGCAGTCTCCGGGACTGAATACGTCGACAGGGTGATTCATATCGACCAGTCGCCCATCGGCCGAACGCCCCGTTCCAATCCAGGAACCTATACCGGGGTCTTCACCCACATCCGTGAGGTATTTGCCGAGACGCCCGAGGCCCGGATGCGAGGGTATAAAGCCGGTCGGTTCAGTTTCAACGTCAAGGGCGGTCGGTGCGAGTCCTGTCAGGGGGACGGCATCATCAAGATCGAGATGCATTTTTTGCCGGATGTTTACGTGGTCTGTGACGTCTGCCGGGGAAAGCGGTATAACCGAGAGACTCTCGAGGTCCGCTACAAGGGTAAGACCATCTCCGAAATCCTCAACATGACCATTGATCAGGCTTTGGAATTTTTCGAAAGAATTCCGGCCATTCGTAACAAGCTTCAGACCCTTTCAGCGGTGGGGCTTGGGTATCTTCAGATCGGGCAACAGGCCACCACCCTGTCCGGTGGGGAGGCCCAGCGGGTGAAACTGGCAAAGGAACTCAGTCGCCGGGCGACAGGGAACACCGTTTATTTTCTGGATGAACCCACTACGGGTCTTCATATGGACGATATCCGCAAGCTGCTTGACGTTCTGAATCGACTGGTGGACATGGGGAATACGGTGATTGTCATCGAGCACCATTTGGACGTCATCAAAACCGCCGACTATATCATTGATCTGGGACCCGAAGGCGGGGACGCCGGCGGCCGGATCGTTGCTTGCGGAACACCGGAGGCCGTGGCGACGGCGGACGCTTCCCATACCGGACGATTTCTGAAGAAGATGATCCAGAGAGGGCTTTGTGGGGGCAAGTCCCATCCGGAACCCCCTTGACCTTTTCCGCCGTCGATGCCATAGAACAACGACATTTTTTTAGACCCCTCGAAACGGGAGACATCATGCCGAGACAACGCTTTATGCCCAAATTCAATACTGAAGCGGAGCTTCTGAATCACCAGCTCTCGGGTTTGAAATGGACCGTGGCCCATGCCTACAGCGGATCACCAGTCTATCGGGCCAAACTGGCTGCTGCAGGAGTGGCACCGCAGGACATTCAATCGCTTACGGATATTCGAAAACTGCCGTTTACCGATGCGGAGGATCTCAAGGACGGCTATCCTTTCCCCCTGCGCGCCGTGCCCTTCGAAAAAATCGTCCGGATTCACTCGAGCAGCGGCACCACCGGTCGGCGCAAAAACCTTTGCTATACCCAAAAGGATATAGACGACTGGGTCCATTTTTTTGCCAGAGCTTACGAGATGGCCGGGGTTACCCCTGAAGACCGGGTTCAGATCGCCGTCGGTTACGGCGTATGGACCGCCGGTGTGGGATTTCAACTGGCCTGCGAAAAGCTGGGCGCCATGGCGTTGCCTGTAGGGCCCGGTAATGTGGATCTCCAGTGCCAGTTCCTGGTGGACATGCAGAGTACCGTACTTTGCTGCACGGCTTCCATGGGGCTTTTGATGGCTGAGGAGGCGAAGCGTCGGGGTCTCGCTCGGAAGATTAATCTCAAGAAGGTGATCTATGGTTCCGAACGATCGTCGGTTTCCATGCGCAAGAAGATTTCCGAACTTTTCAACGGTGCCGAGCTTTTCGACATCACCGGATTGACGGAGCTCTATGGGCCGGGGACGGGCATTGAGTGCCCGGATCACGACTGCATTCACTACTGGGCGGATTATTACATCCTGGAGATCGTCGATCCCCACACCCTGACACCCGTTCCCGACGGCGAATGGGGGGAGATGGTGGTGACGACTCTCTGCAAAGAGGCCGTCCCCCTGATCCGATATCGAACCCACGATATCACCCGAATCATTCCCGGGCCGTGTACGTGTGGATCGATAATGCCGCGGCACTCACGCATCTCGGGCAGAACGGACGACATGTTTATCTTCCGGGCGGTCAACATCTACCCTTCTACTATTGACGCCATCATTTCAGATGTTTCAGGACTGGGGTCCGAATACCAAATCCATCTGTCCCGGGACGCCTCCGAGCGCGGGGTGATGCATCTCATCGTGGAACGGGCGGACGGCGTTCACGACCGCCGTTCCGAGGATCTTGCCGTCGAAGTGCAGCAGCGAATTAGGAAAAAGGTTCTGGTGACGCCGTCGGTGGAAATTGTCGCGTATGGGACGCTTCCTCGATCGGAACGCAAGAGCTGCAGGGTTTTTGACACCCGGATTCAGGATCCCATTGTGTAGGGAACGTCAGTGACAGGAAAACGAGACATGCGATATATGCCCATTGACAGCGATCTTTTTGTTCAAAATCGAGTCGCTTTTGCAAAGGCGTTGAAACCGAGGTCCGTTGCGGTGTTCAATTCAAATGACGTACCGCCCAAAAGTGCCGACGGCGTTCGACGATTTGTCCAGCATACCGATATCTTTTACCTGTCCGGCATCGACCAGGAGGCGTCTACCCTGGTGATCTGTCCGGATGCGTCCGAAGAAAAACATCGGGAGATTCTTTTTATCCGGGAAACCAATGAACGGATCGCTCTTTGGGAGGGGCCGAAGCACACACAGGAAGAGGCTCGTGAGATTTCGGGTATCCGGACGGTTTACTGGGCATCCCAGTTTGAGTCGGTATTCCGCGACCTCGTGCTGTCGTCGGACCGTATCTATCTCAACACCAACGAGCATCTTCGGGCCGATGTGTCGGTGGAAACCCGGGACGACCGGTTTCTGAAATGGTGTAAGGCGGTCTATCCCCTTCACCGCTATGAACGGTCCGCACCCATTATGCATCGACTGCGAGCGGTGAAGTCACCCATTGAGAGAGCGCTGATCCAAAAGGCTTGCGATATTACGGGGGCGGCGTTCAGACGGGTGATGGGATTTATCCGGCCGGGTGTGTGGGAGTTCGAGATAGAGGCGGAAATCTATCATGAATTCATGAAAAACCGGTCTCGGGGCCCGGCTTATGAACCCATCGTCGCGTCGGGCAAAAATGCCTGCATCCTGCATTACGTCAGAAACGACCGATTGTGTAAGGCCGGTGATTTGGTGCTGATGGATTTTGGGGCTGAATATGCCAACTACGCCGCAGACCTCACCCGTACAGTTCCGGTTAACGGACGCTTTACCCCAAGACAGCGAGCCGTATATGACGCGGTGCTTCGGGTTCAACGCTCGGCGATTCGGATGCTGACGCCCGGCAACACACTGAAGGCTTATCACAAGGCCGTCGGAGGTCTCATGGAGCAGGAGTTGATCGGCCTCGGTCTCCTCGATGACGCCGATGTCAAAGGCCAGGATGAAAATGCCCCCCTTTACCGTACCTATTTCATGCACGGGACCTCCCATCATCTCGGATTGGACGTCCATGACTACGGGGATGCTTCCCGTGTCTTTGAACCGGGCATGGTGTTGACCTGCGAGCCCGGCATTTATATCCGGGAGGAAGGCATCGGCGTTCGTACTGAAAACGACATTCTTATCACCGATGATGGGCCGGTCGACTTGATGAGCGATATACCTGTAGAAGCGGATGAGATTGAGTCGCTTATGGCCGACGGCATGAGGGGAAACTGAAATTTTAATTGACAAAAATTTCGGGATGATTTATCGTATCAAATTACGAAAGAAAAGTCTGAAATTAAACACTTCGGGTTTTTCTTGAAGTCCAAGTACATAAGGAGAAATTAAGAGATGATCTGCACCACTGTAAGAAAAGGGTATGACTGCCCTTTCATGACTGCAAAGGGATGTTCCTACAACGGCGGCGCCTGCGTAGAAGCTGTTGAAGCATGCAAGGGATGTTCCCGTATTATTGAGCTCGAGACCGGTTGGTACTGCAGCGCTTTTCCGGAACCGGCGCTGAAGTGGAAAAACGGTATCTGTAACATGGCGACACATGTCAAGGCTGGAGAAATGTCCGCTCAGGCAAAGATAAACCCGTTGAAGGCCTCCAAACGCGCGCGTCGCGGGAAATAAGATATCGATTTCATATCGCCCTCCATGCCCCGCCCGTAGCAAGGGCGGGGCTTTTATACCTGCCGATTCCTTTTTATTCTTGATATTTTTCTCTTTAACCATTAAACAAAATCTTTCCGGCCCCTAATGGTTTTCGGTCCCACTCTTTCCGATATTCCACAGACTACTTCACCAGATAGTCCTGTCGCGGATGAGATGAAGAAACGCTCAACGGAGATGAGAAGTGCCGAACGAAACTCATGAAGTGACGTAGTAGCTATCCTTGATTATGGAGGAACAGGTGAGATGAGCGTCAATCCCATCGCACAAGAATTGAATGCAACCATCAAACACGGCAACTCCAACCTGATGGAGATGTTGTCCAAAACCGGACGCCGGCTCTTTTTCCCCAAGGGTATTCTGACCCAGAGCGCCGAAGCCAGGGAGAAAGCCGATCAGCGTTTCAACGCCACCATCGGCATTGCCACCGAACACCTCGACACCATGTACCTGCCTTCGGTCATGGACTATCTCAACCACGAGAAGATCAAGGCTCGGGAATCTCTGACCTACGCGCCCTCCTTTGGCCTGCCTGAGTTACGTCAACGCTGGAAAGAGGCGATGTACGAAAAGAATCCCTCGCTGGCGGGGAAGACCATCAGTCTGCCCGTGGTGACCAACGGTATCACCCACGGAATCAGCATTTTCGCTGATATGTTTCTCGATCCGGACGATGTCGTCATCTTTCCCGACAAGATGTGGGGCAACAACCATCTTGTCATGGCTGTGAGGCGGGACGCCGTTATCTGCAACTATCCCATGTTTGGTGACGGCGGCGGATTCAATCTCAAGGGATTTGAAGCGCGTGTTCGAGAAGAAGCCGAAAACAACTATAAGGTTGTGGTTTTTCTTAATTTCCCCAATAATCCGACAGGGTATACCATCAATGCGACGGAGGCGGACGCTATCGTCGATATCCTCACCGATATCGCCGAGGGGGGCACCAATATCATCGCCGTTACCGACGACGCCTATTTTGGTCTTCGCTACGAGGAAGAACCCATCAAGGAGTCACTGTTCGCGAGACTCTCCGAAAAGCACGCCCGTCTGCTGGCGGTAAAACTTGACGGCGCCACCAAGGAAATGTTTGTCTGGGGCCTTCGGATCGGATTCATCACTTATGGTACAAAGGTGATGAAGGGGGCGGCGGAGCCGTTTTACGAGGCGTTGGAAAAAAAGACTGCCGGGTGTGTCCGCGGATCGATCTCCAGTGCCAGCCACATTGGACAGCGATTGGTCCTGAAGGCCATGTCTTCTCCCCGGTTCCGGGAGGAACGGGATGCCAAAGTCGAAATTTTAAAGCGGCGGGCCAACCGGGTCAAGCAACTTCTTGCTGGGAGCCGATACAATGATGCCTGGGATGTTTATCCATTCAACTCGGGATATTTCATGTGTATCCGCCTCAAGACCGTCGAAGCCGAGGCGCTCCGCCGCCACTTGCTCGACCGGTATCAGGTCGGGACCATCGCTACCGGGAAGCATGACCTGAGAATCGCCTTCTCTTCCGTGGATGAAGAAAACATCGAAGCCTTGTTCGACGCTATTTATCGGGCGGCCAAGGATCTGGCCGGCTAGAAAAACGGCGCTGCCGAGTTCTCGGCAACCGGACACCTGACATGGGATTTTCAAGGATAAACCAACATTCCGGCAAACTCGCCCATGCCGGTAAGTGGACGCTTTATTTCATGGTGATCGGCATCATCGCCGGCTTGGGCGCTGTCGTTTTCCACTATCTCTGCCATATAGGCGTTCATTATTTCATGGATATGGTCGCCGGTTATCGCCCGCCCCAACCCGCCGGGGAGCATCCTCTATTTTCGCCCACAGAACGTTCCTTCAACCGGTGGCTGCTCCTTTTCCTCCCCGCTTTCGGCGGACTTTTGAGCGGTTGGCTGGTCTATACCTTTGCTCCCGAAGCCGAAGGTCACGGAACCGATGCGGCCATCGACGCTTACCACAACAAAGGCGGGTTTATCCGGAGCCGTGTTCCCGTGATCAAAACCGTCGCCTCGGCCATTACCCTGACCACCGGAGGATCCGGCGGCCGCGAAGGCCCAATCGCCCAGATCGGTGCGGGTTTCGGGTCGTTTCTGGCAACCACTCTGAAGCTCTCGGACCGTGAACGGCGAATCATGATGGCTGCGGGCATCGGGGCTGGCGTCGGCAGCATTTTCAGAGCCCCCCTGGCCGGTGCACTCTTCGCTGCGGAGGTTCTCTACAAGGATCCGGAATTCGAGTCGGATGTCATTATTCCAGCAGGCATATCTTCAGTGGTGGCCTACTGCCTTTTCTGTCTCGTTTTTGGCTGGGGATCTCTGTTCGACGCGCCCGATTTTCAATTCCGGAACCCCCTTGAGATCGGCCCCTATGTGGTGTTGGCGCTGGTCCTTGCGGCCACGGGCATTTTTTACATCAAATCCTTTTACGGCATTACGAAGCTGTTCAAGCGAATCCGGATTCCCAACCACCTGAAGCCCTGTATTGGAGGGCTTTGCACCGGTTGTATCGGATTTTATTTTCCCTACACACTGGCTTTCGGCTACGGTTATGTGCAGGAGACGTTGAACACGGTTGGCGCCATCCACGAGACAGGGATCTGGTTTCTGCTGACTCTGGCCGTGGGCAAGATAATGACCACATCCTTTTCCATCGGGTCGGGTGGAAGCGGCGGCGTTTTTGGCCCTTCGGTCGTGGTGGGGGGCGCCATGGGCGGGGTTGTAGGCAAAATCTTTCATGACGTCATGCCCACCATCGTCACCGAACCCGGTGCTTATGTGATTGTCGGGATGGCCGGCTTTTTTACCGCCGTTTCCAACGCACCCATTTCAACCATCATTTTTGTGAGCGAAATGACCAATTCCTACCACCTGTTGATGCCCAGCCTCCTGGTATGCTCGGTGGCGTATCTTGCCTGCAGGCGGTGGACGATATACGAGAAACAGGTCAAGAGCAGGATCGAATCGCCCGCCCACCAGGGTGAGTTTTTCGTTGATATTTTGCAGCAATTTCGTGTCAAGGATTTGATGTCGAGGGTCCGGAAGGTGAATATGATTCCCCAGGACATGAGCTTCAGGGAGTTCAAACGCTATTTCTCTGAAACTAAACAGCATTATTTTCCTGTCATGGATGAGAACAAGCGGTTGATCGGCATTTTTTCGAGCACCGACATTCGGAGCGTACTCTTCTCGGAGGGGCTTGAGCACCTGATTCTGATGAAGGATCTGGCCACGGCGGACGTCATCGTGACGTATCCTTCGGACGACCTGAATTCCGTCCTCCAGAAATTTACCGTAAAGAACATCGACAGTCTTCCGGTGGTGAGTGATGATGATCACGGCATCATCGTTGGCATGATCAACCGGCGCGAGGTGATCGCGTTTTACAACGAAAATATCAATACCATGAAAGAGAACAGGGGAACGGAAAAGTGAGCGATGGATCGACAGCGGAAAGCCGATACCGGAAATGGCTCAATGAAAAGATCGGTGAGCGGTGCATTCACAATCTCAAAAAAAACGGGTTTGACGCCTACTGGACAGTTTCGACAATGGCAGCCCGACAGCTGGCTCTGGACCTGACGGCAGGATTTCAAACCTTCGGGTTTGGCGGGTCGGCCACCATCCGGGCGCTGGACCTGCCCAGGGCCATTGCGGCGTTGGGAAAAACCGTTTATGACCATTGGGACCCGCCAAAGCACATGACCGATCGCGAAATCCGCCTCAAGCAGGGGCGTTGCGATTGCTTTTTCTGTAGTGCCAACGCGATCTCGGTTACCGGGGAAATCGTCAACGTTGACGGGGTGGGAAACCGAACCAATGCAATGACCTTCGGGTGTCCAAAGGTCGTGATCATTGCCGGTGTCAACAAAGTGACCCCAACCCTTGACGCCGCGCTGGCAAGGATTCGCGATGTTGCAGCCCCCATGCGGGCGAGGAGCCTGGATAAGCCGACCCCTTGTGCCGAAACCGGGCGATGCACCGACTGCCGTTCACCCCAACGAATTTGCCGTATCACAACCATCCTTCACCGGAAACCCATGATGACCGATGTGACGGTTATCCTTGTCGATGAATCTCTGGGGTTCTGACGGCAAGCGGCTCCATCCGAAAAATATCGAACCTGTCAATCCAGCGATCCATTGCAGAGGGGTATAGCGCCCTTACCGGATTCTGCCATTTCCCTACCAAATATTTTTGTCGGTCAAATATATTACTCAACTTCCACTTTCATGAGCCGTATGCTCCCGGCACCTCTATCCGATCACCATCATGAAAGTCGAAAGTTGAGTTATTAGAATTCCAGTTGATTGTCGTCGTATCGCAACAGCGTCTTCGATACCTTTTTATGTTCATGCACTATATGACATTCATTTTATTAAGCTTGACACATAGAATAATTTTCTATTATAGATTGTTTCTAATTAAATCCAACCGAATCGAGTTGAGATGTGTCCGTACCGAAAGTTCATTCGCGTTGCGGTCGCACGCGTTGGAGATGTCGAGAAGGTCTGCGCAAAAAGAGGTGTTTCTGTTCAGAGGTTCCAAAGACGTAACCGTTCAAGATGAGGAGTGGAGAATATGACCAATTTATACGATGAGGCCTACCAGAAATCATTGAAGGATCCTGAAGGGTTTTGGGGGAAAGCCGCGGAAGACTGTCATTGGTACAAGAAATGGGACAAGGTCCTGGACGACTCCAATAAACCGTTCTACCGATGGTTCGTCGGCGGAGAAATCAATACCTGTTACAATGCACTCGATTTTCATGTCGACAACGGACGGGGGGATCAGCCCGCACTGATCTATGACAGTCCCGTGACGAACACCATCAAGAAATACACCTATCGCCAACTCCGGGACGAGGTAGCGAAGTTTGCGGGTGTTCTGGCGGGGCAGGGCGTTATAAAAGGGGACCGCGTCATTATCTACATGCCGATGATTCCCGAAGCGGCCATTGCCATGCTGGCTTGTGCCCGCATCGGTGCCGTTCATTCCGTGGTGTTCGGGGGCTTTGCATCCAAAGAACTCGCCACCCGAATCCAGGACGCCAAGCCCAAAGTCATGGTATCGGCCTCATGCGGCATCGAAGTTCAGCGGGTTATCAAGTATAAACCCCTTCTGGACGAGGCCATCAACATCTCCAGCCACAAGCCGGAGAAATGTATCATATTCCAACGTCCGATGGAAACCGCTTCCCTGATCGAGGGACGGGACCTGGACTGGAACGCGGCGATGGCGGATGCCAAGCCGGTGGACTGCATTCCCTTAGCCGCTACGGATCCTTTGTACATTCTTTATACTTCGGGAACCACCGGACAGCCCAAAGGCGTGGTGCGGGACAATGGGGGCCATGTGGTCGCCCTGAAGTGGACCATGAAAAACATTTATGATGTGGATGCGGGTGATGTTTACTGGGCCGCCTCGGACGTCGGATGGGTTGTAGGTCATTCCTACATCGTTTACGGCCCTCTGTTCAAGGGATGCACGACCATCCTGTTCGAGGGGAAACCGGTTGGTACGCCGGATGCGGGCGTCTTCTGGAGGGTTATCTCGGAGCACGGCGTCAAGTCCCTTTTTACCGCACCGACGGCGTTTCGGGCTATCAAGCGGGATGACCCCAAAGGAGAATTGATCAAAAAATATGATCTTTCCAATTTTAAGATCCTCTTTTTGGCGGGCGAGCGCTCGGATCCGGATACCATAAAGTGGTCCGAGGACAATCTCAAGGTTCCGGTCATCGACCACTGGTGGCAAACTGAAACCGGTTGGGCCATTTGCGCAAATTGCATGGGGCTGCATCGATTTCCCGTAAAATACGGCTCGCCGACGAAGGCGGTGCCGGGCTGGAATGTTCAGGTCGTCGACCCGGATTGCAAGCAGATCGGTCCGGGAGAAATCGGGGCACTGGTCGTCAAACTGCCCTTGCCGCCTGGCGCACTTCCAACATTATATCAGAATGATGCGCGTTACAAGGAGTCTTACCTGGATGAATTTCCGGGGTATTACAAAACTGCCGATGCCGGGTATATCGACGAAGAGGGCTATGTCTACGTCATGTCCCGAACCGACGATATCATCAACGTCGCGGGTCATCGCCTTTCCACCGGGGCCATGGAGGAGGTCCTATCCGACCATCCGGATGTGGCGGAGTGTGCGGTTCTGGGCGTGGAAGACAAGCTCAAGGGGCAGGTGCCGGTGGGATTTCTGGTCCTGAAGGCAGGCGTGTCAAAATCCCATGACGACATCGTCAAGGAGGTGGTTCAGATGGTGCGGGATCGCATCGGACCCGTGGCTGCCTTCAAAACTGCAACCGTGGTCAAGCGATTACCCAAAACCCGTTCCGGCAAAATTTTAAGGGGCACCATTCAGAAGATAGCCGACAACCAGGAATACAAAGTCCCTGCGACGATTGATGATCCGTCGATTCTCGCTGAGATGGAAGAGGCTTTGAAATCCATCGGTCTCGCCGGTGCGCGAAAATAACGAATCGGGCGGTTTCTTTTGCGGCGCGGTGTCGATCATGGCAGTAAAATGAACTTGCATTCCCTTACACGACAATAATTCCATCATGGATGCCGGAGAAATAGTTTTTCTCCGGCATCTCGATTTTAGAGCATCCTTCCTTTGCAATCCCACCCTGCCGATCCTATCGGCAGAAGAATTTCCTATCCCGACATCACTTCTTTCAGGGGGAATGCGGCTGCGGCCGATTCTTCCCGAACGTCCCAAGACGTTCAGAATGGCGCCTGCAAAGGGGTTATCATAACTGAACGCTCAAATCGTTCTATGAACATCATTCAAAAAAATAATTTGACAAATAATACGGTTTCTAGTTAAATTGTGACCCATAATAATGATTGAGCGTTCGTTCAGAATAAAGCCCAACACAGGGAGAGATGTGATCGGTATATCGATTTTCGGCGAATAACAGCAGTGAGAAAATCGTTATTTTTTGATGTTTAATTAAAGACTGAGCGCTCGTTTTTTTTTAGCTGCACAAATTGCCGGCGCGGAAGTTCCGCGAATTTCAAACAGTATCGTTCCGGTGAGTGACAGCAAAAACAGCAGTTCATGCAATTCAGCAAAGGGAGACTGAGGTATGACCAATCTGTACGATGAAGCGTATCGACAATCGATTCAAGATCCTGAGACGTTTTGGGGTAACGCGGCAGAGGACATTCATTGGTACAAAAAATACGAAAAGGTGTTGGATGACTCCAAAAAGCCTATGTATCGGTGGTTTGCGGGCGGAGAACTGAACACCTGCTATAATGCTTTGGATGTTCACATCGACAGGGGTCGAGGAGACAGGGTAGCGCTCATTTACGACAGTCCGGTCACCCAGACTATAAAAAAGTATACCTACAGGGACCTGAGAGACGAGGTGGCCAAATTCGCCGGTGTTTTGGTTGAGCAGGGAGTGGTTAAGGGCGATCGCGTCGTCATCTACATGCCCATGATCCCTGAAGCGGCTGTCGCCATGCTGGCCTGCGCCCGTATCGGTGCGATTCATTCCGTGGTCTTTGGAGGATTTGCAGCCAAGGAACTCGCCACGCGCATCAACGATGCGACCCCCAAGGTCATCGTGTCGGCTTCTTGCGGCATCGAGGTCACTCGCGTCATAAAATACAAGCCGCTTCTGGACGAAGCCATCTCACTTTCCGCCGTGAAACCCGAAAAGTGCATCATTTTTCAGCGTCCCCAGGAAATCGCTGCCTTGACACCGGGTCGCGATATCGACTGGGCTGCCGCTATGACCAATGCCCAGCCCGTCGACTGTGTCCCCGTGGCCGCGACAGATCCCCTTTACATCCTTTACACCTCCGGCACTACGGGTCAGCCCAAAGGTGTCGTTCGAGACAACGGTGGGCATGCGGTTGCCTTGAAATGGACCATGAAGGCGATTTACGATATCGATGAAGACGACGTCTGGTGGGCGGCATCGGATGTCGGCTGGGTCGTCGGTCACTCCTACATCGTTTATGCGCCGCTGTTCAAGGGGTGTACATCGGTTTTTTTTGAGGGAAAACCCGTCGGTACTCCGGATGCCGGGGTTTTCTGGCGGGTCATTTCGCAGCATCGGGTCAAATGCATGTTCACCGCACCCACCGCCTATCGTGCCATCAAGCGGGAGGATCCCAAAGGACTTCTCGTGAAAGACTACGACATGTCCTCCTTCAAGATTCTTTTCCTGGCTGGAGAGCGATCCGATCCGGATACCATTCAATGGTCTGAAAAAAATTTGAACGTACCGGTCATCGACCACTGGTGGCAAACGGAAACGGGTTGGGCCATTGCTGCAAACTGCATGGGATTGCACCATTTTCCGGTAAAATATGGATCGCCGACCAAAGGGGTTCCGGGTTGGGACGTCCAGGCCCTCGACGAGTCCTGCAACCAGATGGCTCCAGGGGAGATCGGCGCATTGTCGGTCAAACTGCCGTTGCCTCCGGGCACGCTTACGACGCTTTGGCAGAACGATAGGCGCTTCGTCGAGTCTTATATGGAAGAGTATCCCGGGTATTACAAGACCGCTGATGCGGGGTATATCGATGATGAGGGATATGTGTATGTCATGTCCCGAACGGACGATATCATCAATGTCGCGGGGCATCGCCTTTCAACAGGCGCCATGGAAGAGGTCCTGGCCGATCATCCGGAGGTTGCCGAATGCGCAGTCCTGGGGGTGGCGGACAACCTGAAGGGACAGATTCCCATCGGCTTTCTGGTGCTGAATGCCGGTGTCGAAAGGAGCCATGACGAGATTATCCGGGAGGTTGTTCAGATGGTTCGGGAACGCATCGGGCCCGTGGCGGCGTTCAAAAAAGCGACAGTGGTCAAGCGTCTTCCCAAGACACGCTCCGGAAAAATTTTGAGGGGGACCATCCAGAAAATCGCGGATAACCAGGATTACAACGTCCCGGCGACCATCGACGATCCCACAACCCTGGGGGAGATGGCCGAAGCGCTCTCCAAAATTGGTCTTGCGAAAGCGCGTCAAGCGTAAAATTTTCCGGGCGACATGGCAGTGAACGGGCCGCAGGAAGCCGCTCCGGCAAGCCCGTTCAACATCAGAAGGTCGGCACAAAATCACGGTGTGCCGACCTTTTTTGTCGATCGCTCCCGTTCTTGACAGATATCTGCATGTTATTTATTAACTTCGTGTGCCGCGCCATCCTGATCGTTCTGGACTCACCGCCTATCCGCCGGATTTACAGTCTCATCGGAGACGCAAAAGGCCCTTGACAGGTATCGCGGCATTGATATGGAAAATGCCGAATCGGCAAAGGTTGAGGCAGATGTGTTGCTCACGATCCTGTTTCCGCCGTTACAATCGTTTATACCCGACCGTCTCGTTACTGAAGCGTTGGGAGAGAGGAGCCATCTATGAAACCAAGGCGTTCCGTTTTGTCTGTTCCGGGCCATGTGGAAAAAATGCATCTGAAAGCCGGTCAAAGCAATGCCGATGTGGTTATGCTCGACCTGGAGGACAGTGTTCCCCTGGACCAGAAGGAAATCGCTCGATCCCAGGTGATTCGTTCGCTTCGGACAAACGATTGGAAAGAGAAAGTGGTGACGGTTCGCATCAACGGCCTCGATACGCCATATGGGTACCGGGACCTTTTGTCGGTGCTGGAGGACGCCGGCAATCGGGTGGATGCCGTGGTCGTTCCCAAGGTGAACACGGCGGGCGACATTCACTTTGTGGATCGGATGATGACGGGCATCGAAATGGCCGGGATGCTTTCCCGACCTATCGCGATCGAGGCTTCCATAGAGACGGCACAAGGATTGCAGAACGTTCGGGAGATCGCTGCCGCCAGTGAGCGAACGATTAGTCTGGTGTTCGGTATTGCCGACTATTCCGCTTCCGTAGGTGCCAGATTGGTATCGATATCCGGGCACGGCGAAAAGGAGGCGGAAATTTATCCGGGACATCGGTGGCATTTCGCTTTGAGTCGGATCATCATGACCGCCAAGGCTAACGGTCTCATGGTCATCGATGCACCTTATGGAAATTTCAAGGATCCTGACGGTCTCGCGCGTTCGGCCGCCATGGCCTGTGCTATTGGATGCAACGGTAAATGGGCAATTCATCCGGGGCAGGTTGAAGAAATCAACCGCGTATTTACGCCTTCCCTGGAGGATATTCAACTTGCTGTGAAGGTTTTGGATGCTATTGCCGACGCTTCCTCTCATGGACGGGGCGCCGTGGCTGTCGAAGGCCGAATGGTAGACCAGGCAACGGCTCGGCTTGCAGGTCAGCTTTATGAACAAGCCAAGTATTTAAAATTACTGTAGTCAATTTCCGTGATTCGAAATGAAGCTTTCGCTTCTGTGATGGGGAGCGGGTACCCTCAATTAACGGAAGTGCTTTCTTCCGGTGTCGTCCCGGACCTCGGCTACAGGGTATGACGCCCTTTTCCACCATGTTTTTCGCTCCTGTAAAGGCCCTGCTGCGGCGTGATAAAGTTTTTGACAAACAAGGGGTTTTATAATAGATATACGTCTTCAAACAAGCAGAAGTTTTGCCCCTAGATGGTATGGAATAATTTTATAACCAAAGGATGGCGGTCGAGACGGAAGCCCGGGCAGAGGCCGCACGAAAAAGGAGGAGGCTTTTAGATGGATAGGAAGACGTTGGCGCTAATATTGACCGAGGTTGTTTTGGTTGTTGCCCTGGTTGTGGTGGTTGCGATGGATTTTAATTCAAAACCCCAGGCCGAAATTGCGACGGCTCCTGTTGCCGAGGAAGCAACGACAGCCGATGCGGATGAGGGGAAAACCGAGGAATCGGTTGCCGAAACCGTGGTGGCAAAAGCCGAGGAGGCTGCTGAAGCGGCGCCCGCTGAAAAGGCCGAAGCAAAAGAAGAAAAGCCGGCCGAGGAAGCGGCCGGCGAGGAGAAGGCGGCCGAGAAGGTTGCAGCCCCGGCCCCGGCTGCCGGAGGCGCGGTCGCCGATGTCATCCCCTTGGAAAATCCCGCATATGCCAAGCACACCAAGGGCATTGTCCAGTTTACCCACAAGAAACACTACACAGACTACAAGATTGGCTGTGGGGAATGTCATCATGATGAGAATGCCGAGCCGCTGAACGACCTGAAGGAAGGTGATGCAGTCCAAGGATGTATCGAATGTCATCCCAAGGCCAGCAAAGCCCCGATCCCCAAAAAAGGTGAGCCGAAACTGTCGGATTCCGAAAAAATGGAGTACCATGCCGAGGCCCTCCATGCCAATTGCATCGACTGCCACAAAGAGCACAATAAAAAGAACAACACCAAGGCGGCACCGACGAGCTGCACCACGTGCCATCCCAAAACGAAATAAGCATTTTCTTGCCTTGCAAAAGCTGCTCTCAGGCGGACACGCCTGGGAGCAGGCCTATCCTATGATCCTTTCCACCCCATGGGTCATCACTGCTTTTTAATTCGCCGCAGGTCCTGATTTCCTATTTTTGAGACTGTTTCCTGGCCGAGATGTAGCGTGCCACTTCGGTTGCAAATTCATGAATGATCTTTTTAATGATGGGTTTTCGGGCCGAATCGAAAGTCATGTCGTTGATGGCTGCGACCGGAAGCACATCGACGGTCGTACCGGTGATAAAGGCGCCTTCGAGATCATGAAGCTCGGTTTGGTTGATGCACTTCTCGACCACGGTAATTTCGCTGGTCCGACAGATGGCCATTACCTTCTGGCGGGTCACCCCCAGCAGGACGCGACCACCCGGTGGTGTCAGGAGGTGTTGTCCTTTCAGGAAAAATAAATTGGATCGGCTTCCTTCGGTAATGTCGCCGCCGTCGTCCAGAAGGAGCGCCTCATAGGCGAACGCCTCCCTGAGAGCGGTGCGGACCCGATCCCTGAAGGAATCCTTGATGGTCTTGACGTTGGGCGTCTCCCTTTCCCCGGGGAAGAGGATGGTTCGGATCCCCTTCCTGTAAGCCTCTTCGCCCGGATGTTCGGTTCGGATAAAATAGATGAGGAGGCGGTGCTTTTCCATTTCGCGGGTCAGAACGATTTTGACGTTGACCTGTCCGCAATCGTTGGCGCGGATCAATCGGATGATATCCGACAGGATTTCCGTTTCGGAGAGCGCGACATTGACCCTGGAGAGATGAATGGATTGCTTCAAACGGGCCATATGTTCTTCAAAAAATATGGGAACTCCGTCGATGATCTTGATGACTTCATACAGAGATTCCCCGGTCAGGTGATGGAAAGCCTCAATGGCTGACGTCGACATTAAGGTATGATCGACGATATGGTAATCACAGATGGCTTCGCGTTTCATCTATTTCTTTCCATAGGTTGTGTTTTTATCATCAGTCTGTATTCAATAAAGCTCAATGAGGGATGATATCCCGGATATGTCCATGTGGCCTGCAAAAGTGTACCGCACTTATGCCACTCATGGAGACCCTGAGGCGCCATGTGGCGTGTGTTTTTCAAGACGAATGCTGTCGCATTTTTCACGAATGAAAGATTTCGGCAAGTCGGCGTACGTCACGACACAATCCAAGGAGGAGGGAACCCGGGCTTTCGAGAGCGTTTCTGAGAGGCGTTTTAGTCCGGATGATCAGCCTTTCGGCGGAGGAGCCGATTTTTTCGCCGATGTCAGTCGGCGAAGGAGGTAAAAAATCAGTGTCAGAACCGTGGCCAGAACAACCCAAAACATGAGCATCGGGCCGGTCTGCTGGATCACCGTGAGGTCCCTGATGGTGAAGTAAGGGTTGAGGTAGGCGGTCCTTACAAGATCCCGAATGAGGATCATGTCGGCGATCAGCAGTGTGACGCTTACCGCAGCAGCCCGAACATTGACGGTGATGCCGTAGTAGACAGTCTGGATGACGAGGCCTATACCGAAGATAAAGACGGCCGTATGCAGGAGGCTGCTGCCCATAAAAAGATTGAGGATTTCTTCCGGCAGGCTCATTTGAAACCAGAATCCCACCAGAATCTGTGCCAGGGTTGCCCCGGTGAACCATCCCATGCCCAGGCGGATGTTTTGGTCTACCGTCGATGGGCCGTCTTCGGTCCGGCCGGTTTTTTTCTTGAACGTCCAGACGATGGCGATAAACAACCCGCCAATGGCGATGGACGCGATCATGAAATGCAGGTAGCGAGGAAAAAGTGTCCTATCCTTTAGATTCAGTAGAAAGCCGTCGGGACGGTCGAAGTAGCTGGGCCATGAGGCTGGATTGAGCATCAAGGTCATATTATTGGATAGCGTGAACCCGATGATCAGGAGCATCAATACCGCGGAACCAAGGAAAAAACGCCGGAATCCGGTCGAGAGGATATCAAATCTCATTTTGTGGTAGTAGATGTTGGTGTAGGCGAGAATGAGCAGACCGACGGCCAGGATCCAGAAAACCGCCATGAGGGTTGAGCTGACATAAATGAATTGGCCGTAAAGGAGCTGTATGACAAGAAGGGGGGCTACCCCCATGTTAACGGCAAGAGCCACAATGACGGGGAGCTTTCGTGCGACATCTTTCTGAAGGGGAAGAGCGTCTCTCTTTTTCAAGCCCGATATCAGAGCGATCACACCGGTACCGACCATCATGTTCACCAACAGAATATGGATCATAAAAAAAATGTCCAGCAGCACCCGAAACATCATACCCGGGGCGGGAATTGGGTCGGGGGTTGGAATGAGCTCGAATGGGTTCATGTGGCAACTCCTGAACGTTGATGCCTTGAATGTGTCGGTT
>NZ_JBFXGG010000005.1:0-63143 GCF_050178255.1 Desulfococcus sp.
CCTCTTCCACCGCGTAGTTGTCCCACTCGTTGACCGAGTAAACCAGATCATCCCGCTCGATGTCGGTACCCTTGCCGTTCACTTGAATCTCGTTCTCAGAGGTGTCGGGAACCCTCTTCACACATACCAGAATCTCCATATTGTCCTCCTGGATGGGTTGTTGATTAATGTCGATTGATTTTTCTGCAAAAAACCCCTTTTCGTCCTGCCTCAGACTGCCCGATGCCGGTCGATCAGTTCCACCAGATCGATGGCTTCCATCTCGCCTTCCAGGCCGCTGGTTTTAATGGCGTCTTCCATATTGACCATGCAGAACGGACAGGCGGTGACGATGACGTTGGCGCCGGCCGCCTTGGCCATTTCGACCCGAAGTTGTCCCATCCGCTGCTCCTCGATGGGTTCGTAGAAGAGCATCAACCCGCCGCCGCCGCAGCAGAACGAGCGATCTCTGGATTTTTCCATCTCAACCCGTCGGATACCGGGGATGGCATCCAGGACGTCCCGGGGAATATCGTACATGTGGTTATGACGCCCCAGATAGCAGGGGTCATGGTAGGTATAGACCTTCCCGGGGTCCCCGTTGCCGTTCAGTCGGATCTTGCCGGATCGGATCGCCTCGGCAATGAATTCGCTGATGTGATAGACCGGTGGAAGCCCCTTGTAGTCTTTCTTCAAGGCGTTGTAGGTATGGGGATCGGCCGTGACGATGCGCTGTGCACCAGAGGCCAGAATCGCCTCGGTGTTCTCCTCCTTGAGCGACTGAAAGAGCATCTCTTCGCCGAAACGTCTGGCTTCGTGGCCTGCGTCCTTTTCGAGTTTGCCCAGGACGCCGAAGTCGACGGCGGCCGCATTGAGCAGACGGGCCGCCGATTGCGTGATCTGTATGATCCGGTCGTCATAAGACGAGATGGAGTCGACAAAAAAGAGGGTCTCGGCGCTGCCGCCGTTCTCGAGAACTTTTACCGGACATGCGGCTTTGAACTCCTTGTCCTTGACGGCCCATTCGGCTCGCTTCTTTTCCATTTTGCCCCATGGATTGCCACGTTTTTCCATGGCGCTCAGGGGCTTCTGAAGGGATTGGGGCACATTCCCGTCGTCGACCATACCCCGTCTGAGGTCCACCATCTTGTCGATGTACTCGATCATGAGGGGGCATTCCTCCTCGCAGGCTCCGCAGGTGGTGCACGACCAGATCTCGTCCTCTTCGAAGATACCGCCGATGAGGGGTTCACTGGCTTTCAGCGGCCCTCTCAGAGGGTAGTGGCTGAAGGCATAATCCCGGGCCTTGATGCTGATGAAGCGCGGGGATAGCGGACGCCCGACGGCATTGGCCGGACACTGGTCCGAGCAGCGGCCGCAATCGGCGCAGGAGTAGAAGTCGAGCATATGCTTCCATGTGAAATCTTCGAAATTTTTGACGCCGAAGGATTCGAGTTCGTCGAGTTTGTTATCGGCCACGCCCCATTTCACGGGCTTCACCGTGCCCTTGTCCAATTTCATGAAATAAACGTTGAAAAGGGAGGTGATGACATGGAAATGTTTTCCCATGGGCAGGAAACAGAGAAACGAGAAGAAAATGATGTCGTGAAGATAATAGGCGATGACATGGGTTGCCTGGAGTGCCCCGGCGGGCAGGGCGGTCATGGAAACCTTGAAAAGCCATGCCAGCGTCAACGGCGCGATAAATTCAGGTTCGAGTCCCTTTTTCACGGCGGCGGCGGCCATCGTGCCTTCGAAAAGGCTTTCGGTGATCATCAATCCCGCAATCATGGCCAGAACGAAAAGTGCCTCCCCGGTGTGGGGCTTACCATATTTTTCCGGCACATCGTAACGTTTGGGTTTGACGACGGCTCTTCGGTAAGCCGCCATCAGCGCCGCTATCAGCACCATGGTTGCTGCGTAGTCCTTGAGGAAATTGTAAACATGGCCCAACGCACCTTTCAGACCCGGGAAGACGAAACCGTCATGTATGCCGATGATGACGAGGGAAGACGACCGGATGGATAAAATAATGAATCCGGCAAACAGCATGATATGAATCACGCCCGCCATCATGTACCTGGGTTGTTTCCACTGGGCCAGCCAGAGTTTGAGAACACCTTTGATGCGTTCCGGAATGCGGTCGAAGCGAAAATCGGGGTTGGAAAAAACAAGGGGGGCGGCCCGTTTTGCCATGATATAGGCGAACAGCGCCACTCCGGCAACGGGAATCAGGACGGAAAAAATTACCGTCGGAATGCCCATAACTGAAAAATTGGCCGGGGGGATCAACGCGGGTTCCATTTTTTGCTTTCATTCTCCTTTCAATGATAGTATAAGTTTGGAACAGAATGAATGAACATTCATTCATTTTGTAGCAGACCCATTTTCAGCGTGTCAAGCAAAAAGAAGCGAGCCGGTTTGCGTGGTGTCCTGCATTGGATATGCTTTATGAAAAAGCTTGTTGACCTGACATACCCGAGTCTGAGGATGGCGGTCGGGGTGTTACCAATGAAGAATCATTCATTTTTGTCGCTCGTAGTTTTGCCTGCGAAAATTCTCAACGGCCGCTACATCTGAGAAAATTTACAAACTATGGCATATTGGTTTTGTTGTTGCAACAATATAATGGATTGTTCAATCCAGGAGTCGCCCGAAATAAAATATGCCTATGTATTTTTTCGACCAAGCGAAGGCTTGGTATCATTCAAAAAAGATTATTCGACCGAGCGCTCAATCAAGCCCTATCATATCAACCTTAAGATGTCAAGACTTTAAGGGGGGGTTGAGCCGGGGCGCTATATGCCGGGAAGTATTTGGAAAGCGAGGGGTTGAGGCGATAACGATCGTTTTGCGGAGCAACAAAAGAAAAGGAAAAGGGAGACGCCAAAAATGAACAGGGAAATCCATTATCAGGATCGGCCGTGGCAAAAAAGTTATGGACCTCATGTCAAGCAGCGTCTGGATTACGAGGCCACGCTGCTGCCCCGGTTTCTGGAAGCATCCGCCAGAGATTTTCCGAACAGGACGGCGCTGATCTTCGAGGGGTATACCATGGATTTCAATACGCTGAATGAAATGGTGAATCGTTTTGCCGCCTGCCTTCATGATATGGATGTTCGTAAAGGGGATCGTGTCGCCATATTGCTGCCCAACACCCTTCCGTGCGTCATCAGTTATTACGCCGCCATGAAAATCGGCGCCATAACGGTCATGAACAATCCTCTCTACTCGGACCGGGAACTGGAACATCAGTTCGTGGATTCCGGTGCAAAGATTCTGATCACATTGGATCTTTTGGGAAATCGAATGATCGATCTCAGGCCCCGGACCCGTCTTCACCATATTGTCATTACCTCCATCGGAGATTATCTGCCCTTTCCCAAGAACCTTCTTTTTCCGCTGATCGGCAAGCGAAAAAAACTGGCGGCCGACGTCAAGCCGGCATCGGATGTCTATCGATGGAAGAAACTCCTGTCCCGATATGCGCCCAACCCACCTGAGGTGGATGTCGATTTCGAGGATACGGCCATGTACCAGTACACCGGCGGCACCACCGGCGTCTCCAAGGGCGTGATGCTGACCCATGCAAACCTGAGCCGTCAGGTTCAACAGATTGCCGGGTGGTTTCCCGGTTTTCGGAAAGGAGAGGAGATCATGTTGGGGGCGCTGCCCTTTTTTCACGTTTTCGGGCTCTCCACCGCCATGAATTTTGCCGTTTATATGGGTTGGACCGACATTCTGGTGCCCAAACCCCAGCCGGATCCGCTTTTGAAAGCCATCGCCCGGTTCAAGCCCTCTTTCGTGCCGTTGGTGCCGACCATGTTTATCGGTCTTCTCAACCATCCCGATATCGATAAGGCGGACCTGACCTCCATCAAGGGCTGTTTTTCCGGCAGTGCGCCTTTGCCGGTCGAGATCATCCGGGCCTTTGAGGAAAAAACCGGCTCGGTGATCGTTGAAGGGTACGGCCTCACGGAGACGACACCTGTCACTCACGTCAATCCATATAACAGAGACAAACGGAAGATCGGCAGTATCGGTCTTCCGATTTCCGACACCCTTTGCCGGATAGTCGATCTCGAAAACGGCGAGGACGACGTTCCCGTCGGGAAGTCCGGTGAACTGCTCATCAAAGGCCCCCAGGTGATGAAAGGGTATCTGAACATGCAGGAAGAGACCGAGGCGGTCCTGACGGCGGACGGGTGGCTCCATACCGGAGACATCGCCAGAATGGATGAAGACGGCTATTTCTACATTGTGGACCGTAAAAAGGACATGATCATCTCGGGGGGATACAATGTCTATCCCAGGGATATCGAGGAGGTTTATTACGGGCATCCCAAGGTTCAGGAAGCTTGTGCCGTGGGGATTCCCCATGAAACCCGCGGTGAGGCCGTAAAGGTCTATGTTGTCCTCAAGGCCGGTGAAACGGCGACCGAAGCGAAACTTCTGTCATATTGCCGGGACAAACTGGCCAAATATAAATGGCCCATTGAGATTGAAATTCGGGAGAGCCTGCCTAAAACGAATGTGGGGAAAATACTCAAAAAGAATTTGCGCCTTGAGGCGGCGGCCGGAAAACAGTAGGATGGATGGTTGTTTGATAAGTGCCGAATTGGATAACAGAGCGCCTTTTATAGGGTGTTCTCTTTGATGACACGGAACCGGATCGCGCTGACGATTCGGTTCCGTGTCCAATGTCTATCTGCCGCCGAAGGCGTCTTCCGAGATCTCTATCGCCGCACCATTGTTGGTGAGGATGGCGTTCATCTTTCCCAGGGTGATCGGCAGGACGGATTTGATAAAATACTCGGCACTTCTGATCTGTCCTTCATAAAAAACCTTGTCTTTCTTTCCCGCGCCGTCCATCTTTCGGCCGGCAATGCTCGCCCGCCAGAGCAGCATCCATGCGACGGCCACGTCACCGGTGACTTCCATGAAGGGATGGGCGAAAGCAAAGGCGTTGAGCACCTTTGGAGACATGGCCGTCATTCCCATGTGCATGCCGACCTCGCCCAGTTTCTTGACGGCCGCTTTGAAGTCGGCCACGAAATCTTCAAGTGCGGGGATTTCCCCGGCTGCAGCGATGGTTCTGTTCATCTCGGCCAAAAGGTCCATCACAGGCTTGCCCTGGTTCATGCCCAGTTTTCTGCCCAGAAGATCCATGGCCTGGATGCCGTTGGTGCCTTCATAGATTTGTGTAATGCGACAGTCACGAAGGAGTTGCTCCTGGGGATAGTCGCTGATGAAGCCGTAACCGCCGAAAACCTGAACACCTTCACTGCAGACCTCGAAGGCCCGGTCGGTGATATAGCCCTTGACGATGGGGGTCAGCAATTCGATCATTCCCTGTAATTTGGCGATTTCCTCGGGATCGTCCGAGAGGTGTTTCAGATCGTCGAGGTATCCGTGATAATAGAGCAGGCTTCTCATGCCCTCCACCAGTGATTTCATTTTCAGCAGCATGCGACGGATGTCGGGGTGCTGTATAATCGGCACCGCCGGGGCGTTGGCATCCATCATCTGAAGCAGGTGCTTTCCCTGGATGCGTTCCCGGGCGTAATTCACGGCGTTCAAATAAGCCGCCGAGGCACAGCAAAACCCCTGCATTCCCACCAGCGCCCGAGCTTCGTTCATCATCAGGAACATGGCTTTCATCCCCTTGTTCTCTTCTCCGAGAAGCGTCCCGATACAGTTGCCCTTTCCGCCCAGGGTCAGAGAGCAGGTGGCGTTGCCGTGAATGCCCATTTTGTGTTCGATACCGGTGCAGACCACATCGTTGAATTCGCCCAGGCTGCCGTCCGGGTTTACACGATATTTGGGAACGAGGAAGAGAGAAATCCCTCTGGTACCCTCAGGTGCGCCTTCAATGCGTGCCAGAACCGGATGAATGATGTTTTCGGTGAGATCGTGCTCCCCGGAGGAGATAAAAATTTTGTTGCCGGTAATGGCGTAGGTGCCGTCCTCATTCTTCACCGCGGTCGTCTGGAGTGCACCGACATCGGTACCGGCTTCGGGTTCGGTCAGCAGCATGGTGCCGGTCCATTCTCCGGAATACATCTTTTTCAGGAAGATCCGCTTTTGTTCATCCGAGCCGAAAACCTCCACCAGTTTCGCGGCACCGTGGGTCAACCCGGGATACATGATAAAGGCGTAATTGGCCCCGTTGAAAAAATCGTTGGCGGCCAGCGCAACGGTTCGGGGCATGCCCTGGCCGCCCCACTGGGGATCTTCGTTCATGGCCAGCCATTCCCCCTCGCGGAACAGCTTGTAGATCCGGTGGAATTCCTCCGGAACGGTGACCTTTCCACCATCGAAGGCGCAGCCTTTTTCATCGCCGATCTTCTGGGTCGGCAGAATCTCCTTGACGGCGAGATTGCGAGCCTCGTTAATAATCAGATCTACCGTTTTCCGGGTGAACTCGGCAAATTTTTCGGTCTTGCTGAATTCGCCGACTTCCAGCTGTTCATGAAGGACGAAATCCACGTCTCTTCGATCTGCGATAACCTGTGCCATTTTTTGTGCTCCTTGATCTATGGTAATTTTTAACTCACACCTTGTTTTGTGGCGGCGTTCCCGGCACGCCGATGCCTCGAATGAACAGATCGATCAACGGTTCGGCCATTGAGGCGAGATCATATTCTTTTCTCGAGAGGAGCCAGTTGTTGATTGTCGATTCTACGGCGCCCAGGATAAAACGCTTGACCAGTCCAACGTACATATCCTTTCGCATGGATCCTTCCTGTTGTCCGAGTTCCAGGATCTCCGAGACGATGTCGAGGTACATCTTGGACATTTCCCGAATATTCCCCTCGACGAGCGCGTTTCGATGGTGGGCAAAGGACTGATAAACCACGGCCATGTTGCGGTCGCTTTGAAATTCGGTCAGATGTCGATATACCAGATTCCGCAGTTTCCCGACGGCGGTGTCGGCCTTTTTGACCTCCTCCCTGAAACCGTTGAAGACCTGTTTGGTTTTGTATTGAAAAAATTGAACCAGAATGTCATCCTTGTTTTTGAAATAGAGGTATATCGTCCCGTCGGCAACTCCGGCTTCCCTTGCGATCTGGGAAATGGTCGACAGATGAAATCCTTTTTCGGCAAAGACTTTGACGGCGGCTTCAAGGATGCGTGGGTATTTATCACCTGTTTTGGCTTTCGTGTTGATAGGATACCTCCTTGAAACGTAGGGTTATGATTATGAATGAATGTTCATTCATTATCAAGGCCAGGTAGGCGCTGTCAAGAAAATTCATGCCAAGGCGGAAAGATCCAAAAGCGGTTTGATTTTATATTATTCTTTTAGAAGGTTGTTAATAATGCCGGCAGGACGGTTTTTGAGAAAGGCCGGACTTGACAGGTGACTGAAAAAATGAGGCTCAATTCATTACAGTCTCTGTCGAAGATCGGCGCGTAGAATTTTTGGGGGGCTTCGTCGGTGGTAAGATCCGGACTGAAAAGAAGCCCCGACCGACGGGCAGCCGGCCGGGTGTCAGGTATCAGGGGCGAGCGGACAACATGTCGTAGGCGTTTACAGTGCGTTCTTGTAGATCTGGATGACGTCATCCAGGGTTGGGCACCGGGGGTTGGTCAGGCCGCAGGCGTCCTTCTGAGCGTTTTCCGCCATGATCTTGAGATCCGCTTCCTTAACGCCCAATTCGGTCAGACCGCTGGGGATACCGACATCGGCGGAAAGGGTTTTGATGGCCTCGAGGGCCACATCGGCCGCCGCACGCTTGGACATCCCTTCCGTGTTTTCACCCATGGCCCTGGCGATGTCTCCAAAGCGATCCATCTTGGCGATCAGGTTGAATTTCGAGACATGAGGCAGCAGAATGGCGTTGCAGACGCCATGGGGAAGGTCATAGAATCCACCAAGCTGATGGGCCATGGCATGAACGTGTCCGAGGCTGGCGTTGTTGAAAGCCATGCCTGCGAGATATTCCGCGTAGGCCATCTGATCCCTCGCGATCATATCGGCGCCGTTGGCCACGGCGGCTCTGAGGTTTTCGGCGACCAATCTGATGGCCTGGAGTGCGCAGGCATCGGTGACCGGGGTGGCAATAGTGGATACATAGGCCTCGACCGCATGGGTTAAGGCGTCCATGCCCGTGGCGGCCGTCAATGATGGCGGCATGCCGGCCATGAGCAGGGGGTCGTTAATGGCAACGGTCGGGGTGACGCGCCAGTCGACGATGGCCATTTTCACCTTGCGACCGGTATCCGTGATGATACAGAATCGGGTCATCTCACTGGCGGTGCCGGCCGTTGTGTTGACGGCGATGAACGGCGGCATGCTTTTGCCGGATTTGTTCACGCCTTCGTAATCATTGATTTTCCCGCCGTTGGTGGCGACGATGCCGATGCCTTTTCCGCAGTCGTGGGGGCTTCCGCCGCCCAGAGATATAATGGAATCGCATCCATTGCTCTTGAAAATCTCCAGTCCGGCGTGAACGTTTTTGTCCGTGGGATTCGGAATGGTTTCATCGAAAACCGCACATGTTACGCCGATATCTTCCTTTACCATATTGACGATTTTTTCGGTAATGCCTGCACCGGTGATGCCTTTGTCGGTGACAATAAGGGGCTTCTCAGCACCCAGCGTTCGAATTTGTGCTCCGAGCTCCTTATGGGCGCCGATGCCCATCAACGTAACGGTGGGAATAAAAAAACCAAATACTTGTTCTTGGACGGCCATGGGGATATCCTCCTTGTGATGAATGAAATTTAGAATCTGGACAGAAATGTGAAATTCATTTCCGCCTTAATAAAGACAGGCCTCAAATTCTTACAGCTTATATTCAGCAAGAAAAGGGCCATCTCTGTTCCGGTGAAAATAAATTGATGCATACATGAAATAACCTATTTGAAATAATAACATAAAAAAATGATCGGAACGCTTTTACGCTTTTTCGACGAAATGCTGAGCCGGAGTTTTGGGTCATAATGACATGTCCTGAGAACATGTTCCGGTCATTAGGAAACAGGCGGCGGGCAGAGACGCCGGCGTAAAAACCGATGCGAGGGTTGCTGAATGCCGCCGTTGACGGATATCGATCTGATGGTAAATTTAACAAGATAGGGAAATTCGGATCGGCGCCCAGGACTTGAGGCGACGACGTATTGCCGGCCGGCGTCAGGTTCCGGAGACGACGAATGGGAGGAGACGCTCATGGAGAAAGCGATAAAACTGTATGGATTGTCTTCATGCGCCCATTGCAAGAGCTTGAGAAACTTTCTGATCGATAGCGGCGTGGCGTTTGATTGGACCTATGTCGATATGCTGGTCGGCGAAGAACGCAGCCGGGCCATGAAAGCGCTCAAGGCCATCAATCCCAGCTGCTCCTTCCCGACGTTGGTGGTCGAGGGCGACGTCGTGGTGGGTTACAAAAAAGACAAGGTCAGGGAGTTGATCGCGGCCTATCGGCGGAAGTCGGAATGAGAACTCTCCGTGATCGTTTCAAGGAGAATTTGGGAGCAGGTGTGTCTGTATGCGGCATGAAAACGTCGGGAAGCTTTCGGATCGATCTTTGGAATCCGGATGGACAAGGGGTGAGAAGGTATGACGTTAACGGTCCGAAAATTTTCCGTCCCCGAGATTTTTTTCGGGCGGGGAAGCCTGAAATACGCTGGATTGTGTGCCAAGCGTCTCGGTGCCGAAAAAATTTTTCTGGTCAGTGACGAGGGGTTGGAGAAATCGGGTTGGGTCGATCGGGTTTTTGAGCTCATCGAGGATGAGCATCTGAAATGTTTCTATTTCTCAGACGTTGTCGCCAACCCGAGGGATTTTCAGGTTCAGGAAGGTGCGCGCCTCTATATAGAAGAAGGATGCGACGTGGTGATGGCTATCGGGGGCGGAAGCCCCATGGATGCGGCCAAGGGCATCGCGCTGGTGGCAAGCAACGGTGGAACGGTGCACGAATATGAAGGCGCCAACCGTATTCAGCGACCGCTGCCGCCGATGGTCTTCATCCCCTCTACGGGGGGCAGCGGCTCGGATGTTTCGCAGTTCACCATCGTGAACGATGTCCGAAGACGGGTCAAAATGTCGATTATCAGCCGCACGCTGGTGCCCAACATATCGATCATCGATCCCTTTCTCCTGACCACCAAGAGTCGTCCTCTCGTTATTGCCGCAGCCATCGACGCCATGGCCCATGCGGTAGAATCCTATGTTTCCCTGCTGGCTTCCCCGTTCACCGAGATCCATTCCCTCAAGGCGATCGAACTGATTTTCAAGCATCTTCCCCGTGCGGTGGAAACCGGATCCATCGATGCCCTGGAAAATCTGTGCATCGCCAGTACTTCTGCGGGAATGGCCTTCAGTAATGCGAGTCTTGGCATGGATCATGCCTTGGCCCATTCCCTTGGCGGGATGTTGGATGCGGTTCATGGACTGATTCATCCGGTGCTTCTTCCCCATGTCATGCGATACAATCTCCCGGCCTGTCGCGAGAAGATCGCGAAAATCGGCGAGATCGTCCTGGGGCGCCGTCTGAAAAATATCGATGAGACCGCTCATGGCGGTATTGAAAAGTTGGCGGAATACTGTGAGGCACTGAATGTTTCCACCCGGCTGCGGGATATCGTTCCGGATCGATCGGAACTGCCCCGGCTCTGCAGGATGGCGGTCAACGATTCCTGCCTGTTGACCAATCCCCGTCCTGCGACCTGGGAGGATATGTTACGGATCTGCGAGGATGCCTGGTGATGACGAGAGAAACCACAATGGAGGATCTGATAGGTCTGGGCCATACCAAGCTGGGCTTTTTCAAAGAAGTTCAGATCAAGATCCGCGAGCTTCAGGAAACCAACATAAAGCTTGAGCAGAAGCGGCAGCAGGTGCAGGCAATTATCGACGGGATTACCGACGTGATGGCGGTAGTCGCGCCCGATTTTCGGATCCACTCGGTCAACCATGTGTTTTACTCAACTTTTTCACACCCGGCGCCGAGGGGGGAAACCTGCTTTCGCGTTTTTCGGGGGCGGGAGCGCCCATGCGACGATTGCCCGATGATCGAGGCGGTCAAACAGAACGATACCTGTCGACGCATGTATATCTACAACCTCAACGGCGAAAACCGACAGTTTGAAATCACGGCGTCCCTGCTTCGAGACAACATAGGGAATGTGCGGCATATTCTTTTGTTGAAACGGGATGTCACTGTTGAAAAGGCTTACCAGGCCAAATATTATCACACAGAAAAAATGGCGACCATCGGCCTCCTGGCCGCTGGTGTGGCGCATGAAATCAACAACCCTCTGGCGGCTGTTTCCGGTTTTGCCGAAGGACTGAAGCGCCGTCTGCCCATCCTTGAAAAGCGGTTGGGAGAGCATCCCACGGACCGGTGCCTCAAAAAAGATTTCGAAGAGTATATCGAGACCATCATGACGGAGTGCAACCGTTGCCGTGATATCGTTCAGAATCTTCTCACTTTCAGCCCCCGGAGTCGCGTTTCCTACACGGCCGTGGACCTTAACGAACTTACGGTGGATATCATTAAAATCCTGGAGCATCAGCTGAAAAAGACCCTTCCGCGAGCCATCTGCCTGGATCTGTCCCCGACGCTTCCGCCGGTTTGCGGCGTCGGTGCGGAGTTGAAGCAGGTGGTCCTCAACCTGATCCTTAACGCTCTGGACGCGGTGCAGGAAAAAGGGACGATTCTGATCCGGACATTCCAGAAGGGGGATGAATGGATTGCCCTCAGTGTCGAGGATACGGGCTGCGGCATCCTACCCCAGGACCAGGACAAACTTTTCGAGCCTTTTTTCACGACCAAGCCGGTTGGAAAAGGCATCGGCATCGGGCTGTCTACCTGTTACAATATTATCCGGCAGCACAAAGGAGAGATCGCGGTCAAAAGCAGCGCCGGCGAAGGCAGTGTCTTCGAGGTACGCCTGCCCCGCGCGGCGAGGTGACCTTTTCGGTGCCGGGGCCTGGATTAACCTCTGTTAAAATCCTTGAGAATCTGTTATTATCTAACTTTTCTGATTTTCAGTATCGACATCGTCCGGTTACGGCCGGAACCCGATCACTCAAGAAAGGATATAGAACAGGAAGATGGAGAAACCCGATCCCATGGCGCGCATCAGCCCTGTCAAGTACAGTCTGGACAGCAAATTTCAATTCAAATGCCACAGCGGCGTGAAGTGTTTCACCAAATGCTGTCGTGGTATCAACATCATTCTCACCCCTTACGATATCATTGTTTTGAAGCGAAGGCTTCAATTGTCGTCGGATGAATTCCTGACCCTATACACCCAACCCCAGGTGCTGGAAAAGACCGACCTGCCGGTGGTCAACCTCAAACTTCTGGACGATGAGCAACAATCCTGTCCATTTGTAAGGGATGACGGCTGCCTGGTTTATGCGGACCGGCCCAGCGCATGTCGCTATTACCCCCTTGGTGTGGCCTCTCTGGCGCATAAGGAAGGGGCGGACGACGAGGGGTTTTTTTTCTTCGTCAATGAACCTCACTGCCTTGGTTTCGAAGAAAAGACCGTTTGGACGGTAAGGGAATGGCGGACGGATCAGGGGGTGGATGTCCGTGACGAGATCAATGCCGAATGGGCGGACCTGATGGTCAGAAAACGTTCGTTTCCGGGCAATATCAAACTGACCGACAAGAGCAAGCAACTTTTCTTCATGACAAGCTACAATATCGATCAGTTCCGACGATTTGTCTTCGAAAGCTCCTTTCTGGAACGTTATGATGTGGACAAGGATACGGTGGCGACCTTCAAAAATGACGACGTCGCCCTTTTGAAGTTTGGCCTGAAGTGGCTCAAGGATCTTCTCTTCAACTACAAGAATTTTGAGGTCAATGAAGCGGCCCAGAGCATATCCGTAAGGAGTGGAAAACGCCGGGAATCTCCGAAATAGAGAAAAGATGCTTCTCCTGCCGCCCGAACGCGGCGTGGCAGGAGTTTTCTTTGGAGGACGGGGTTAGTATTCCTTATAGAACAGATGTTCCCATCTGTCGGGACTATTGAGGCGGTTTTCAATGTCAATGCCGAAAAAGTCCGAGATGGGGGCAAGAATTTCAGGGGTCCGGGCCTGAACTTCCCGGGCAGCCTCCAGCACGACCTGGATGCCGTTGGCGGTCATTTTGCCCAGGGGCCTTCTGCAGACGCCGGACGGCATTCCCAGGATATGCATCAGGGTTTTGATTCCCAGCGGATTCCTGGCCCGACAGGCGACATCCCCGTAAGGGGTTTTCTCGGTGGTGGTGATGGTCACGAGCCTGAAAAGGGGTGCGAGGCCGGCTTCGAGGTGATCAGCGGCTTCTGTTTCCCCGGCCTCCAGCAACCGAACCATTTCGGAGACGGCCTTTGGCGCGATGTTGGACGCCACGGATATCACTCCGCCCGCTTTGATGGCAGGATCCTTCATCATCCGAAGCGTGAGAGCGTCATCGCCGGAAAGAATCGTGAATGCCGGGCCGCAGCAAGATCGGACCCTGCGCATATTCTCGATATTGCCCGTGGCTTCCTTCACGGTTGAAACATTGGGATATTGTTGGTTGAGGAGCGCCAGATCTTCCGGCAGCAGTTGCGCGCCGGTTCTGCCGGGGATGACATAAGGGATCACGTCAATTTCCGGAAATCGTGCAGCGATGGGGGCAACGTATTCCCGCCGGATTTCAAGGGAACTTGGCCCGTTGTAGTATGGATCGACCAGCAGGACGGCATCGACACCGGCTGTCGCCGCGTGTTCCGTAGCCTCCAAGGCTTCGAGGGTGTTGTTGCTGCCGGTTCCTGCGATACATTTGCATCGATCTCGACAGAGCTTCGCGATTTTCTCGATAACGGCGTTGTGTTCCCGCCAGTTCAGGACCGGGCTTTCCCCGGTGGTCCCGACGGCCAGAACGCCCGACACCCCGTTTGCGATCTGGAACTCCGTCAATCTTTCGATCCCGTCCTCATCGATTTCGTCACCCGTAAAAGGCGTGACGAGAGCGGTGTAGGTACCTGCCATCATAACGATTCTCCCTTTTCTTGATTCCCTGGTCTGATCGAACCTTCAGACGGTTAGAACTCCTGACCGGACGATCCTCGTTCTCGACGAATATAAGGAAATGGATTCGGCTTATCGAAAAACAATTCGAAAATTTCTTTTATATTGGACTGCAGCAGGACATGTCAAGTGTGTTATTTTTCAAAATGTTTTTCCCTTGACAATGAGAGGCCGTCTGCGTACTTACATTTCTTTCACGCTAAAAAAACATGTATATGCAAAGGAAGTGGCAGTACCATGGAAAAAGCCAAGAATGCGGAAGAATATATCGCCCAGCAACGACAAATGATCGCCGCCAATCCGGAATGCGGCACGAGTTACTATAACCTCGCCGTTGCCCTGATTGGACTTCAAAAATACGAAGAGGCTGAAAAGGAGCTCTTCAATGCACTGGAATGCAGTCCCGGGCTGGCAGAGGCCTATGTTCAGCTCGGTGGACTGGCACTTCGAAAGGGAGATCTTGACGGTTGTTTGGAGTACAATCGGCGGGCGGTCAAAGTCAAACCGGGATTTTCCGAGGGGCACGGCAATATCGGATTCGTTCATCTTCAGCGGGGCGAGGTGGACGAAGCCATCCAGTCGCTTCAGCGGGCGACCTACTTCAATTTTCGGTTCGTTCAGGCGTTTGCCTCCCTTGGCAGCGCCTATCTCATGAAAGGTGAGATCGAGGAGAGCATCCAAAACAGCCTCAAGGCCCTGGCCCTCGCTCCGGATTTTGCGGTCGCCCACAACAATCTGGCCATCGCTTACCTTGAAAAGAAGGATTACGGTAAGGCGGTGGAGCATTGTGACAAGGCGATGAAATTGGGATACGAGGTGGCGCCCCGGATTCTGGAGGAGATCGAAAAACATCGTTCCTGACGGGACGATCCCGATCCGGCTCCTCTCAACCGTGCTTTTCTATTGACATCCAGGCGGATTGATTTTATAAGTCCGCACTTAAGCATTGCGGTGTTTTGATGGGGTGGCCGTGCCTTTGAACCTTAAAGGTGAGTCCGAAGCCCTGGTGGAGGGATGAGTTTTTCCTATAGTCAGGATGGTTAATCTATAAACTACTTATGGAGGTAAGATGATGAAGCATGAGACCCCTTTGTTAGATCAGCTTGAGTCCGGACCGTGGCCGAGTTTCGTGTCCGACCTAAAGGCAGAGGCTGAAAAAAGGGCCAAGAACGAAGAGAATATCGAATTCCAGATCCCAAGCGATGTTGTTGAAGACCTCCTTGGTGTCCTCGAACTCTCTTTCAAAGACGGAACGACCCACTGGAAACACGGCGGCATCGTCGGTGTTTTCGGATACGGCGGCGGCGTTATCGGTCGTTACTGCGACCAACCAAACGCCTTTCCCGGGGTTGCCCATTTTCATACCATGCGCGTCGCCCAGCCCGGCGGAAAATTCTACACGACGAAATACTTGAAGGATCTTTGCGATCTGTGGGATCTTCGCGGCAGCGGCATCACCAATATGCACGGTTCCACCGGCGACATCATCTTCCTGGGAACCACCACTCCGCAGCTGGAGGAAGTCTTCTTTGAACTGACCCACAGGATGGGTCAGGATCTCGGCGGCTCCGGCTCCAACCTGAGAACCCCGGCCGACTGCATCGGTCAGGCCCGCTGTGAATACGCCTGCTACGACACCCAGGCCCTCTGCTACGATCTTACCATGGAATACCAGGACGAACTTCACCGTCCGGCTTTCCCCTATAAGTTCAAATTCAAGTTCGACGGCTGCCCCAACGGTTGTGTTGCCTCCATCGCCCGCGCAGACATGTCTTTCATCGGTACGTGGAAAGACGACATCAAGATCGATCAGGAAGCGGTCGCCGCTTACGTCGGCGGTGAATTCCCCTCCAACGCCGGTGCCCATGCCGGTCGCGACTGGGGCGCTTTCGACATCCAGAAAGAGGTCGTCGACCTTTGCCCCACCAATTGCATGAAGTATGAGGGCGGCAAGCTCGAGATCAACAACCGCGAGTGCGTCCGCTGCATGCACTGCATCAACGTCATGCCGAGAGCCCTGAAGATCGGTGACGATAAGGGCCTTTCCATCCTGGTCGGCGCCAAGGCGCCCATTCTCGACGGCGCTCAGATGGGCTCCCTGCTGGTGCCGTTCATCAAATGCGAAGAACCCTACGACGAGATCAAGGAAGTGATCGAGAAGGTCTGGGACTGGTGGATGGAAGAAGGCAAAAACCGCGAACGTCTCGGTGAGTTGATCAAACGCCAGGGCTTCCAGAAGTTGCTCGAGATGACCGAGATTGATCCCGATCCGCGAATGGTTTCCGAACCCCGTTCCAACCCCTACATTTTCTGGAAAGAAGAAGAGGTCGAGGGCGGCTGGGATCGCGACATCAACGAATTCAGAAAACATCATCTGAGATAAGGAGGAGAAGATACCATGGCATTTATTTCTTCAGGTTATGATCCGAAAGAACCGATGAAAAACAGAATCACCGACATCGGTCCGAAAAAGTTTGATGAATTTTATCCTCCGGTCATCGCGAAAAACAAAGGCAAATGGCTGTATCACGAAATTCTCGAGCCGGGTATCCTGGTGCACGTGGCTGAAGGCGGCGACGAGGTCTACACGGTCCGTTGCGGCGGCGCCCGTATCATGACCACCTCCCTGATCCGGGAGATCTGCGAGATCGCCGAAAAACACTGCGACGGATACCTCCGGTTCACCACCCGGAACAATATCGAGTTCATGGTCGATGACAAGTCCAAGGTGGACGCTCTGAAAAAAGACCTGGCCGGTCGCAAGTTTGCCGGCGGCAGTTTCAAGTTTCCCATCGGCGGCACCGGTGCCGGCATCACCAATATTGTTCACACGCAGGGCTGGATCCATTGCCATACCCCCGCCACCGACGCCTCCGGTACGGTCAAGGCGACCATGGACGAGGTTTTCAGCGATTTCCAGAACATGAGGCTTCCCGCTCCGCTCAGAATCTCCATGGCCTGTTGCCTCAACATGTGCGGCGCCGTGCATTGCTCCGACATCGCCATCCTGGGGTATCACCGCAAACCGCCGATGCTGGATCATGAATACCTGGACAAACTGTGTGAAATCCCCCTGGCCATCGCCGCCTGTCCCACCGGCGCCATCAAGCCGACCAAGGTGGACCTGCCCAGCGGTGAGACCGTGAAGAGCGTCGCAGTCAACAACGAGCGATGCATGTTCTGCGGCAACTGCTACACCATGTGTCCCTCACTGCCGCTGGCGGACAAGGACGGCGACGGTATCGTTCTCATGGCCGGTGGAAAGGTTTCCAACCGCATCAGCGAGCCCAAGTTCTCGAAGGTCGTTGTCGCCTTCCTGCCCAACGAGGTGCCGCGCTGGCCTCAGATGACCGACACCATCAAAAAGATGATCGAAGCCTATGCCGCCGACGCGAAAAAATACGAACGACTGGGCGAATGGGCCGAGCGTATCGGATGGGAAAGATTCTTCGAGAAATGCGAGTTGCCTTTCACCCATCATCTCATCGACGATTTCCGTGATCCGGCGTATTATACCTGGCGCCAGTCCACCCAGTTCAAGTTCTAAATTCGCTGTACAATAAACTGCGGGGGATGCAGTCATGCATCCCCCGCTTCCGGATTGAGGGGTTTATTTATGGAATACGAGGATGCAAAAAAATTGATCGTCGAAGAGTTGACCAAAAAGCTCAAGTCCAAAAGCAAGTTCTACTTCAACGATCTGTCCAAGATCCTGGACCTGAAACCCAGGGAAGCCAAAAAAATCGTGAACAAGCTTGTTGAGGACGGCGTTCTTGAATATTGGTCCAGCGGAAGCACGACCATGTACGGAATGCCCGGAACCGGGAAACAGGCTGCGGCTGAGCACGAAGACGAATAAGCCGCGACTCGTTTGTCAGAGCAATCCGCTCATACGCTCTTTGAGTTTGCCTCAGGTTCCGTTTATGCACCACAGATATATTGACTTTCCCAGAATTTTTATCGCCGGTTTGCGCGGCGGCGCGGGAAAGACCATATTGTCCATCGGCATTATTGCCGCATGGCGGCGGCTGGGCAAATCCATTGCTCCTTTTAAAAAAGGTCCTGACTATATTGATGCGGGCTGGCTGGCCCTGTCGGCTGGTCGGCCCTGCTACAATCTCGATACCTTTCTGGTTCACCCTCAAGACGTTCTCCGATCCTTTCTTTCCCACGCCCACCCACACGACATCGCTGTTATCGAAGGCAACAGGGGGTTATATGACGGCATTGACACCGAGGGGACGACCAGTTCCGCCGAGGTGGCCAAACTGCTGAATGCCCCCGTGGTGATCAGTCTGGACTGCACGAAGACGACGCGTACCATGGCGGCCGTCGTGGCGGGTTGTCTGGGGTTCGATCCGGATCTCGGGATCAAAGGGGTCATTCTGAATCGAATTGCGGGCAGTCGTCACGAACAGAACCTCAGAAGAAACATTGAGCATTATTGTGGTGTTCCGGTGGTGGGAGCGGTTCCGAAGCTGGATGCGGAAAATTTCCCGGAGCGTCATATGGGCCTGGTACCGACGCCGGAGCATGGCTGGGCCGTCGATTCGGTGGCGGCGGCGGCGGAAATTGCCCGGCGCTACCTCGATATGGACAGGCTCGAGCAGATCGCAATGGCTGCCGCTTCGGATCGGGTCCCCGTGGCGTATCTGGTTTCAGGGCGGGATACCGACGCGTTCGCTGAAAATTCCAAGCCGGTGATCGGCGTCCTGCGGGATTCGGCCTTTCAGTTTTATTATCCGGACAACATCGATGCCCTTCGGCGGGCCGGAGCCCAGGTGAACTTCATAAGTGCATTTGACGCCGGATCCTTCCCGCAGGTGGACGGTCTTTATATTGGGGGCGGTTTTCCCGAAACTCATGCAGAAAGGCTTGCGGGCAATGCCGGATTCATGGCAGGATTGAAAGCCAGAGCCCGTGGGGGGATGCCCATCTATGCCGAATGCGGGGGACTCATGTACCTGGGAGAAGCCCTGGTCGTAGACGGACGACGGCACCCCATGTCCGGGGTTCTGCCCATTGTATTCGGGCTTTCGGACCGTCCCCAGGGGTTGGGATATACCGTGGTTCGGGTGGAATCGGAAAATCCTTATTTCGCCGTGGGCACGGAGATCCGGGGCCATGAATTTCGATATTCCCGGGTTCTTGAATGGCGAGGGGATGACCGGGACCTGGTTTTTGGCATGCGGAGAGGAAAGGGATTCATCCGTGGACGGGACGGCATCCGATATAAAAATGTTCTCGCCACCTACACGCATATCCATGCCTTGGGGATGCCCGCATGGGCGGAAGCCATGGTCGCCGCGGCCGCCGCTTCAAAGCGGCATCGCGTCTTGCCCGATATCCGCTGACGTTCTCATCATTCCATACTGTAATCCTTCCGTTTTATCGCCTCTCAACATCCGCTGCGCACCCATAACGCTGGATTTTTGAAAACGATCCGGTTAAGAAAGAATCTGCATTTAGACAATAACCTAACTTTCGACTTCCATGACGGTGACCGGGAAGAGGTGTCGGGAGGGTACGCCCCATGAATACCGAAAGTTGGGACACATGATGACCAACAGTATGTTCAAGGGGGGAAGATGGATTATTTTTTCAACCCAAAGGGATTGGCGGTCGTCGGTGCGACGGCCAATCCGAAAAAGGGCGGCAACATCATCATTGCCAACCTGCTCAAGGGGTACACGGGAAGGATCTATCCGGTCAACCCGCGGTACGATACCATTGAAGGCCTGACATGTTATCCTTCGCTGCGGGCGGTGCCGGATCCGGTGGATCTGGCGGTAGTCTTCGTCGGCGCGGAGATGGTTCCTCAGGTGATCCGGGACTGCGCTGTACGCGGCATTCCCGGCGCCATGATTGAATCCGCGGGATTTGCCGAAATCGGCGCCGAAGGCGTCGCACTACAGCAGGAAACCGCGCGGATCGCGGGGGAGGGCGGTGTCCGGCTTTGGGGGCCCAACTGCATGGGACTGGTGGACGTGAAAAACCGGCGGGTGTTCTCAACAGTGACGTCCTCCATCTGGGAGCAGGGGATGATCCCCGGGAAGGTCGCCCTCATTGTCCAAAGCGGCATGCTGGCCGGTGCCTTCCTCATCGACGTCATGTCTCACGGCGTCATGGGCATGGGTAAGGCCTGCTCCATCGGAAACAAGATGGATGTCGCGGAATGCGACCTCCTTGAGTATCTCCTTGCGGATCCGGATACCGGGGTGATCGGCCTCTATCTCGAATCCATCGTCGACGGGCCCAGATTCATATCCCTCTGCAAAGCGGCAAACAAACCGATCGTCGTCCTGAAGGGGGGAAAGTCTGATGAAGGGGCGGCGGCGGCTGTGAGTCACACCGCCAGCATGGCGGGTGACGGCGCCGTGGTCAGCGGCGCCTTCCGCCAGGCCGGGGTGGTGGAGGCCGATGATTTCTACCAGATGATGGATTATTGCCGGGTTCTGGAGGCGTTCGACGATTTGCCCTCTGGGCTGGGAAATCGGGTGGCGATCATGACCTACAGCGGCGGTGCCGGGATCGTGTCGGCCGATTTTCTGGTGGATTCGCAGCTCGCTATGGCGACCCTCTCCCGGGAGTCCCTGACGCGGCTTGAAGATGTCTTCCCGTCGTGGATGGCGCCGGGAAATCCGGTGGATCTCTGGCCCGGTATCCTTCTCAACGGAACCCACAAGGCTTATAACGAAACGCTGGCGGTTCTGATGGCCGACCCCGGGGTCGACGCCGTCTTCGCCCACTGTTTTGTCGGCGGATTTGATCTGGAACCGCAGCTCGATATCATGGCCGGTCTATCCCATAGTGCCCGGAAACCGCTCTTCTGTTGGATATCCGGAGAGCGAAATGCGGTGAGTCGATTCCAGCGACAGGCTCTCGATCTCAAGATTCCGGCCTTCAGGGAGGTCAAACGGGCGGTTGATTGCCTTGGAAAACTCCTGGCGTATCACCGGCGAAGGCATCAGCCCGTCGACGACCGGATCCAGGATATTCAAATACAGACCGTTCCCTTGGATCGTTTAAGCGGCGGCCCCCGTGTTCTCGACGAACGGGCGTCAAAATCGATTTTGAAGCGGGCTGGGATTCCGGTCGTGGAGGAGATTCGGGTCATGTCTCCGGCAGAGGCCGATAAAGCGGCGGATCGATTCGGATGGCCCGTGGTTCTGAAAGGGGTGGTGCCGGGTGCGGTGCACAAGACCGAGGCCGGGCTCGTCGTGATGAATATCCATGGGCGGGAGACGCTCCATCGAGAATTCGAAGGGATGGCGCTTCGGGTGGGTCAGCGGGGGGGGATGCTTCTTCAGCCCCAACTACCGGCCGGGTTGGAGCTGATTGTCGGCCTGATCCGGGATCCCCAATTCGGGCCGTGCGTGATGTGCGGTCTGGGCGGCATATTGACCGAGGCACTCAACGATCGCGCATTCGCCGTTGCGCCCCTTAGCCACGGGGATGCCCTGGCCCTCATCGGCCGACTGAAATCTCAGCAGCTCCTTGACGGGTTTCGCGGGGCAACCGCCCTCGATCGGGATGCCCTGGCCGATGTCCTCGTCCGGCTGGGAGCTCTGGGTGTCGCCTATCCTGCTGTTCGCGAGGTGGATATCAACCCTTTCATTGTCGTAGAGGGGCGTCCCGTAGCCGTGGATGCCGCTGTGATGCTGTAATCGGTGTTCGACGCTGCTTCGCTTTTCATCCCTTGGGCCTCGGCCGTCGGCAATATGCGGTGTCGGCGGGGAAGGATGCCGCTCATGAAAAAAAAATCGCCTGTATTCGAAAGAAATTATCGGTATTACCTGGAAATGATCGGAGCCCTCGATCTTCCGTCACGTGCAAAGCTTCTGGGTGCTGAAGCCGATGCAGACGGCCTGATCGTTTCTTTTTTCGGCAGACCTCACCGGATATCGGGTGACGGCGTCATCGGGCCCGACGGTCTGCGACCTTGTTACAGTACGTGCATCATACTCTTCAAATATCTTCTGATGTGTCCCGACACGGTTAAAGCGCGGGGGCCGTGGACTTCGTTCAGGGATTTCAAGGATGCCGGCCCCTTGCTCGTCTATTTCGCGAAAGCGGTAGAGGCACTGATCACCGAAGGGTTTGAGGGAGATGTGAACGGCCTTGCCTCCGCCGCGAAGAAAATGGGGGGAAGAATGCCGGATACCCTGTTTTCCCATGACCTTTCGATTCAGTTCGATCCGCTTCCCCGACTGTCGATGCTGCTGCTCTTCAATGACCGGGATGAGGAATTCTCTTCCCACTGCTCCGTATTGTTCGAAAGGCAGACGGAGGCCTACCTGGATATGGAGTCCGTTGCGGTTCTGGGGCACGTGCTTTCGGAGGGGCTCTTAATGCTGAAATAACGGCATTCGCATTCATAACCCGATTTTCCGCAAGGCGACCAGCGCCGCAGCGTTAACGGCATCGGCCGCAGACGGGATCGATGACGAGGAGGAAAAATGGCAGAGGATATCTTGTTTTCTCCGTTTCAGCTGAAGCGTTTTAACGTTAAAAACCGATTGGGTGTGGCGCCCATGACCCGGATGTCGTCGGTGAAGGACAGCATTCCCCGCCGCGATGTCCTTGATTTTCTGGTCACGCGAGCCAAAAACGGTGCCGGGATCGTCTATACCGAAGCCATCGTGACGGATTACGAAAGCGCCCAGGGATATCCCGGCCAGGCACGCCTCACGTCCCAGCGACAAATCGACGTCTGGTCCCGGGTCGTTGAGAACATCCACCGTCATGGCGCCCTTTCGATTCTACAGATGTTTCATTGCGGGAGGGTGGCGTGGTCGGGAGTCAATCCGGCCGGACGGGTGATCGCTCCCAGCGCGATTTGCCCCCGTCAGGATAATCCCCTGACTGGAGAGCCTTACCCCACGCCGGATGTCATGAGCCGATTTGATATCGATCATGTCCTCAATGGGTTCGTCGAGACCGCCAAAGGCGCGGTAGCCGCGGGTTTTGACGGTATTGAAATCCATGGCGCTCACGGCTACCTCATCAGCCAATTCCTCTCCGGCTATACCAACCAGCGGACCGACGGCTATGGGGGATCAATGGAAAAGCGATACCGTTTCGTTCACGAGGTGATCCAGGCGGTCAGACCGGTTGTGCCTTCGGACCGTCTTCTTTTCTTCCGCATTTCCAACTGGGGCGTGGTGGACAAAGAGATTTCACTGTTCTCGGATCAGGCAGAGTATCAAGACATTATTCGCCGCCTTTCCCAGGAACCCATCGATGCCGTTTCGGTTTCCACCTATGCATACGGCGACGAGGCTTTCGGATCGGGCAAAACCATGGCCCGTCTCACCCGAGAGGCCACAACGCTGCCGATCTTCATCTGCGGGAAAATTTACGACCGCCGCAGCGCGGAGGAAGCCCTGAAGGACGCCGATATCGTTCTTTCCGGGAAAACCGCTTTGCTCAATCCCGATTGGGTGGATGACCTGCGCACGGGTAAGACGCTGCCACTTCGCAGCGCTGAGGAGGCCGACATCGCCTACACCACCAAACCACTGCCGTGACCCATCCGTCGACCCGCCGATCGAGCGGATCCGTTGCTTCCGAGGTCGACGAAATGCTCGGTGCTGACCGATTTCTCAATTTTCATGGTGAAAAGCATGGGGCAGAAGGTTTCTCAGATAGGTGACGGCTCGATCAAATGTGTCATCGTCCATGTGCATAAAGGAGATTCGGAAAAAATTCCTGAAGATCGGCGAAAAGGAAAATTCCTCCCCCGGGGTCCACGGCACCCTGGGGAGGGAAAGCGATCGATCCGATTTGACCCAAAGGTTGTAGCCCGGGGCATCGTGAGGTATCGACAAGAAAGGATGTTCGGCGATCAACCCTGTCAGGCGGCGCTTTCTCTCCTGTATCCGCACATGAGTTTCGGTAATATATCTTGCATAGGCCCCCTCACGGATGAACCGTGTGGCGAATTTCTGAAGGAGACCCGTCGAGGCGATGTCCGACATGAACTTTGCGTAGATGAATTTGTCGAAGAGCGATTCGGGAACAATCATGGCACCGAGGCGGACACCCGAGACGGTGGTTTGAGACAGAGACTTGATATAAAGGGTCTTTTCAGGAAGGATGTCTATGAATCGCGGATCTGGACGGGGGTTGAATTCCGATAGATAATCATCTTCGATGAGATAAAAAGGGAATCGTTCGGCGCGCCTGACCAGCGCCTTTTTTTTTTCGAGGCTGTAGGAGATGCCGGTGGGATTATGGACCGCGGGCATGGCATAGAATAGCTTGATGGCGGGAGTGAGTTTACGGTCGAATTCCTCCAGGTCTGGGCCGTCGGTCTCGAGGGGGACGAAATGCCGAGCTTTGAAAAGGGAGATGGCCCCGGGATACGTGGGATCCTCGAACAGAATTGAATCTGAGATATTAGTCGAAAAAACCTTGGCGGTAAGGTCCAATCCCTGCTGTGCGCCGGAGACAATCAACATGCGCTGGGTCGGAAGTCGATAAAAGGCGCCCAGAGCCTCGATCAGTTCCGGGTCCCCCTCAACCGGCGGGGGAGAGAAGGCCTGGGTTCGTTCCTGATCGAAAAGGTCCGAAAAAATGGCTTTTGCGGTTTTCAAGGGAAAGAAGGCTTCAGAGATGTAGGACGTTCTGAAGTCGAACACCTCACCGCTCATGGCAATCTTTTCCGGATAGCGAACGAATGAGCCGCTGCCCACGACGTTTTCAATCATCCCGTCGCGCTTGAGGGCATCGAAGGCCTTTTGAACCGTTAATTTGTTACAGCCGAATTCCTCGGCTACCTGACGAATGGACGGGATCCGCTCTCCCGGTCTGTAGCGTCCCTCCCGGATACGTCGCGCCAGTTCCGCTGCAATGTCTCTGTATAGCGCCATGTTCTCCTATTTTCTGCTTGACAATATTAGTACAATATATCAAGTGTACTAGTCTAAAAATCAACTGGGCGATAACAACTTGCAGAAATGGGGGCCTCATGACGAGAGCCGGCCCGTCTGATGTGTCGCCGGATGCCGCTATCGAATTCGTTCAATGAACCCAATATGTGGAAAGGAATAAAGGTGAGTCGAGAGAAAGTCAACAAAGGCTTTGCCGAGATGTTCAAAAACGGGGTGATCATGGATGTCACGACGCCGGAGCAGGCGCGCATTGCCGAGGATGCCGGAGCGTGTGCGGTCATGGCACTTGAGCGCGTGCCCGCGGATATCCGCACTCAAGGCCAGGTGGCGCGCATGAGCGACCCTGCCATGATCGAATCCATCATGGCGGCGGTGTCCATACCGGTCATGGCCAAAATCCGGATCGGTCACTTCATGGAGTCCCGCATTCTCGAGGCTCTGGGGGTCGATTTCATCGATGAGAGTGAGGTGCTGACCCCGGCCGACGAGAGCCGCCACGTGGACAAGCAGACATTTGCCGTCCCATTCGTCTGTGGCGCCAGAAACATGGGCGAAGGGCTCCGGCGCATCCACGAAGGGGCGGCCATGCTGCGCACAAAAGGGGAGGCGGGCACGGGGAATATCGTGGAGGCCGTCCGACATATCCGGACCATAACGGCCGAGATCGATGCCCTGAAGGGTATGGACGACCTGGCTTTGGAGGAAACAGCCTCCCGTTGCCGGGTGCCCGTTGCCTTGGTGCGGGAGACGATGGAGCGGGGCCGATTTCCGGTGGTCAACTTTGCTGCAGGCGGCATCGCCACCCCCGCGGATGCCGCCCTGATGATGGCGTTGGGTGTAGACGGCATTTTTGTGGGATCGGGCATTTTTAAATCAGAGAATCCTTCCAGGACAGCGTCCGCCATCGTTCGAGCGGTCATTCATTGGGAGGACCCCGGCAAACTCGCGGAGATCTCCAAAAACCTGGGGGCCGCCATGGTGGGACTGGAGATGGCCGGTCTCGAAACCCGCATGGCCGGTCGGGGAACGTGATTCATGATGGTGGGGTTGCTGGGGCTCCAGGGGGCTTTTCTCGATCACATCCATCACCTGAATTCCCTGGGTATCCAATGTCATATCGTCCGGGATGCGGAAGGGCTCAGAGAAATTGACCGACTCATCATTCCGGGGGGGGAGAGCACGGTCATGGGGAAATTTCTGCATGAATTTGAGATGATCGCTCCCATGAGGGAACGGATTCTGGACGGAATGCCGGTCTGGGGCATCTGTGCGGGGGTTGTTCTCCTGGCCGAAACGGTTGACGGTAGTCCCGGTCGGCTGGACGTCCTGGCGGTGTCTGTGGAGCGAAATGCCTACGGTCGTCAGTTGGCCAGCACGATCCGTGACATCGACATCTCGATTCCGGATATCTCCGACGGTGTGAACGCCTTCCCGGGAATCTTCATCCGATCGCCCCGGATTACGGCGTCCGGGCCCGGAGTGACGATTCACGCGAGGTCCATGGGAGATCCGGTCTTCGTACAGCAGGGCCGGATCATGGCAACGACGTTTCATCCGGAGTTGACGCAGACAGCGGTGTTTCACCGATATTTTTTAAGTCTGTAGTCCTGAGGGCCGGAAAGCGAACGAGCATCCTTGAGAAAGGGGATGCTCGCTCTGGGTCGGATTGAAGCAAGGCGACGGTTGTCGCTAAGGGCGGTACTTCCTCACGATGATCGCGGCGTTGGTGCCCCCGAAGCCGAAGGAGTTGCTCATCACGATGTCGATGGGGGTCTTCCGAGCGATATTGGGCACATAATCGAGATCGCACTCCTCATCCCCGCTTTCGAAATTGATGGTCGGGGGAATGATGTCGTGATAGGCGGCCAACGTGGAAAACACGGTTTCGATGCCGCCTGCGGCACCCAGAAGATGGCCGGTCATGGATTTCGTCGAGCTGACGGGTACTGACTTGGCATGCTCTTTGAAAACCGTTTTGATGGCCCGGGTTTCATACAGGTCGTTCAATGGGGTTGAGGTGCCGTGGGCATTGATGTAGTCGATCTGGTCGCAGGAGATACCGGCATCGGCGATGGCGGCTTCCATGCAGCGAACAGCGCCTTCGGCGTCTGGGGGGGGAGACGTCATGTGGTAACCGTCGCCGCTCATACCGTATCCGATGACCTCGCCGTAAATCCTGGCCCCTCTTTCCAGAGCGTGTTCAAGAGCCTCGATAATGAGAATTCCGGCGCCTTCCCCGACCACAAATCCGTCCCGGTCCTTGTCAAAGGGGCGGGATGCCCGCTCGGGATCGTCATTCCTCGTGGACAGGGCCTTCATAGCTCCAAAACCGGCGATGCAGGTCGGTGTGATCACGGATTCCATGCCACCGGTGATCACCGCATCCGAAAATCCCCGTTGAATATTCTTGTAGGCCTCTCCCACGGCATGGGTACCTGCCGCACATGCCGTGGCGATGGACAGATTGGGCCCCTTGGCGCCGAACTGGATGGAAATCATTCCGGCCGCCATGTTGCCGATCATCATGGGGATGAAAAAAGGGCTGACCCGCTTGGGACCCCGTGTGTTGATGATCATCGTGTGCTCTTCCAGCGTCGCCAATCCGCCAAGACCACAACCGGTAATCACGCCGATCCGGGGTCCGTTTTTCGCATCGATGGACAGCCCGGAGTCCTCCATGGCCATGCGAGATGCGGCCAGGGCATAAGAAATGAAGAGTTGGTTGCGTCTGGCGTCCTTCTTGGGGACAAAGTCTTCAGGGTTGAAGCCCTTAACTTCAGCAGCAATTCTGGTGGTATAATCGGACGCATCGAATCGCGTTATTTCACCGATGCCCGATTTCCCGGCGCAGAGCGCCGCCCACGATGCTTCCACACCGATGCCTATCGGTGTCACCAACCCTAGTCCTGTAATAACGACCCGCCTGTTCAAAAGACCCTCCCTTTCCAAAAACAGCGGCAAAGGTTCAGGCTTCAAACACCGGTGTCTTTCCGACGCTTGAAACCCGAACGAATCGACCGTTTATGGGCGATACTGAAATATGATCAGGAATTCTTGGCGATGTAGTCGAATGCGTCCTGAACCTTCACCATTTTTTCGGAATCTTCGTCCGAGATTTCAATGTCGAACTCTTCCTCCATGGACATGATCAACTCCACCAGGTCCAGAGAGTCGGCACCGAGATCGTCCACAAAGGCAGCCTCGGGAATCACTTCGTCGATGTCTACGCTCAGTTTTTCCGCAATAATCTTTTTTACTTTTTCTTGAATCTTATCGATATCGGTCATAACTATAACTCCTGTTATTGTTTGCTTACATATACATTCCGCCGTTCACGTGGAGCACGTGTCCCGTGATATAGGCTGCTTCATCGGATGCCAGAAACTGGACGGCCGCCGCAATTTCACGAGCCGTGCCGGGTCGGCCGAGAGGGATCTGGGCCACCATGGCCTCTCGTTGCGCGTCCGTCATCGCAGCGGTCATGTCGGTTTCGACATAGCCGGGCGCCACCGCGTTTACGGTGATGCCTCGAGATGCCAGCTCCTTTGCCAGGGCTTTGGTCAGACCGATGAGGCCTGCCTTAGCAGCGACATAGTTGGCTTGACCCGGGTTTCCCGATGCGCCGACGACGGAGGAAATATTGATAATTCTGCCGCTTCGTTGTTTGAGCATGGTTTTGGCCGCGATTTTGGAAGCGTGAAACGCTCCCTTGAGATTGACGTCCATGACGGCGTCCCAGTCGGCTGTTTTCATGCGGACGATCAAGCCGTCACGGGTAATGCCCGCGTTATTGACGAGAACGTCGAGTCGGCCGGTTTCTTTGATCACGCCGTCCAGAAATGCTTTGACGTCGCTCTCGGACGATACATCCACCCGGACGCCCTTGCCTCTGCCTCCGGCTTCGGTGATACGGCGTTCCGTCTCTTCGGCGCCGGCCGTATCCGCGGCATAGTTAAAATAGACCCGCGTTCCGGGACCGGCAAAAGCCTCGCATACGGCCCGGCCGATGCCCTTGGAACCGCCGGTGACGACGATGGTCGTATCTTGCTGTTCCGACATGTTTACCTCGCAAACAGGGTATCCGCGACCCGGTCCATATCCCCGATGATGTTGTGGTAACTCTGGGCCAACTTGTTCATGTCCGTCACGGCGATGAAATCTTCGACCGCTTCCGGCGTAAAGGCACCGGTACCCTTCAAAATTCTGAGGCTGTTTTGGGTGATTAACTCCGACACCTCGGCCGCGAAAATTCGAGACATGGCCTTGAAGTGTTCCGCGCGGGAATCGCCGTTATCGGCGAGCCGAACCGTTTTTCGCCCCATGGCGGCGCCGACTTCCACATGCGTCATCATGTCCGCCAGGGCGAACATGACCGTCTGTTGCTTGGTCAGGCGGTTTTCATGAACACGGTTGATCAATGCGTTCAGCACCTGAGCGGATATGCCGTAGAAACGGCAGCCGACATCCCTGACCCTCTCGTCGATCGCCGCCATTTCCGATGCGATGGACTGGTAGAAGGCTCCTTTGGTCTTTCGGGTCGTTTTCCAGCGGAAGGTGCTGATGATGCTCTGCTGGATCTCGCTCGTGCCTTCGTAGATGCTGGTGATCCGGACATCCCGTCTGATCTTTTCCACTTCGTACTCGGCGATGTAGCCGTATCCGCCCAGGGCTTGCATGCAGTTGTCCGCCGCCCGGTTGGCCGCTTCGGTGGTGAACAGTTTCCCAATGGAGCCCTCCACCTGGAGATCCTGCTCACCCGAGTCGAGCCGGCAGGCCGTCTCCTCGATATAGGCGCCCGCCGCCTCGAGACGCACGGCATTGGGAACGATCAGCTTGTGGGTGTATCCTTGCTTTTCAGCGAGGGGCGAGCCGAATTGAACCCTCTCCCTGGCGTAAGGGATAGCGATTTCCATGGCCGCCTGGGCCGCGCCCATGGCCATGGATGCCACCATGAGGCGTGTGTATCCGAAAACCATGTTGGCCTGCTTCAATCCCTGGCCGGGAACACCGCCGATGAGATTCTCCACGGGTACGAAAACGTCCGTGAACGAAAGCGGGGAGGTGTTGGATGCACGGATTCCGTGCTTTTCCTCTCCCTTGCCGGGGGCGTATCCTGGGGTGCCTTTTTCGACGACGAAAAAGCTAGGCCCTTCCGGCGTATTGGCCAGAACGGTGATAAAATCAGCATAGCCGCCCGTGGAGATGAATTGCTTGTTGCCGTTGATGCGATAGCCCGTGATCTCTCCGTTTTCTCCCGTTACCGGCTCGGCCTTGGTTTTGAGGGCGGCAAGATTGCTGCCGGCGTTGGGTTCGGTCACGGCGTAAGCCACCAGGGCGTCGCCCGCGGCGATGGCGCCAAGCCATTTTTCCTTCTGTTCAGGGGTGGCGCCCACCAGGATCGGGTCCGCGCCCAGCTGAATGGCGAAAAACCCCGTGCCGACGCCCAGGCATATCTTGCACATTTCGCTGATGACCACATGGCAGTCCCAGGCGCCGCCGCCCATGCCGCCGTATTCCTCGGGAATAAACAGAAGTTGCAGGCCGATATCCGGACCGAGCATCTCCCGGATTACCGCCTCGGGGAAGATCTCCTTTTTATCGAACTCAAGTATTTTTTCCTTGGTCAGAAGCCGTTTCTTCAGCTGCTGAACGGTTTCCACAATCATCTGGCGGGATTCTTCATCCAAACCGATCAGACCGCCGGCCTCCGGGGTGTTCTCTAAAGACATAGATCCCTTATCCCTTTTTTTAATCCACTTCTTTTTCCAGTACGTTCAGGCTCTTATAAGCGCCACATTCGGGACAGGCATGATGGGGCAGCCTGGCTTCGTTGCATTCGGGGCATGTCGTCAGTTCAGGCCCGCTGATCTTGTCGTGCGTTCTTCGTTTATCCCGTTTTGACTTGGATGTTTTTCGCTTGGGTACAGCCATTAGTAATCTCCTAACTTATTTTAATTATTTTATTATTTTATCTGTCCAACGCCTAATCAGAATCCTGCTTCTAGTAATTGAAATACATGGGATTGTCAAGAATTTTCATGATATTTTTTAGGGTGGACTCTTGTGCTGATGCCGGCGATATGTTATGGAGTCGATCCGGTAAAACTGTGCCGGAGATGTTTTGAAGCCGATCCCGATAATTTGTTGAACTCAACTTTCGACTTTCATAAGCCGGTGCCGGGAGGACACGGCCCACGCCCCGCGCGATTTCGTTCAAGTGCCGCTAAAGCTTGCTCCGGGCGGCCCGGAAACTCGCTTGCGCTCAAACAGTCCGGGCCGCTGATCCTCCGCTGCGCTTAAGCGGCACTAAAACTCACCGCTGAAGGGGCGCGATCCGTATCCTCCCAGCACCTCCTTTCGGTCATCGTCTGAAAGTCGAAAGTTGAATGTTAAATATGTGCGAGTGTTTTTAGAAGGTCCTGAAGCGGCGTTCTGATCGGGACTTTTTTTTGTTGTAAACGGTACATCGGGTCGATCCGACATCGGGAAGACCATCCGGCCGCACCAAGAGAGCCTTTATTACTAATAGCTAATACTAATCCAGGTCTATTAAGTCATTCCAGTCCCCCCCATCGGTGGACAGGCGAGAGGTGAAAGATGAACAAAGAGGTTGTTACGCGATTTCCCCCAAGCCCCACAGGATATCTCCATGTGGGGGGTGCGCGAACAGCGCTTTTCAACTGGCTCTATGCACGTCGAACCGGAGGTCGCTTTATCCTCAGGATCGAAGATACAGACCTTCAGCGGTCGACCCAGGCATCGGTGGATGCCATTTTCGAGGCGCTGAAATGGCTTCAGATCGACTGGGACGAAGGACCCTATTTCCAGTCGGATCGGTTTGACATATATAAGGAATATGTGACGAAGCTTCTTGCCTCAGGGCATGCCTACTACTGCGATTGTCCGCCGGAGAAGGTCGAAGAGATGCGCAAGAGAGGGCTGGCGGCCGGCGGAAAGGCGAAATACGACGGTACCTGCCGGGAAAAAGGGCTGACCGGCGGCGGCAAGACCGTGGTTCGATTCAAGACGCCTTTGACCGGCACGACGATCATCGAAGACAAGGTCAAAGGGAATATCGTTTTTCAGAATGCGGACCTGGACGATTTTATCATTGCTCGGGGCGATGGTACGCCTACCTATAATTTTGTCGTGGTCGTTGACGATATCACCATGGGCATCAATACCATCATTCGGGGGGATGACCATGTCAGCAACACGCCCAAGCAGATTCTCCTGTATAAAGCCCTGGGTGCCGAGCTGCCGGTATTCGCCCATGTGCCGATGGTGTTGGGAAAGGACAAGACCCGACTGAGCAAGCGGCACGGTGCCATGTCGGTAACCGAATATCGCAATATGGGATTTTTGCCGGATGCGCTCATCAACTATCTTGTACGCCTGGGTTGGTCATTCGGGGATCAGGAATTTTTTACCCGGAAAGAACTGTTCGAGAAGTTCAATCTGGAAAACATCGGTAAATCCGCCGGCGTGTTTGATCCGGAAAAGTTGACGGCCCTCAACGCGGACCACATCAAAGCCACGCCGCCTGAGGAACTGGCACCCCATCTGCGGCCTTTCATGGTGGAAAGAGGGATCGCCGCAGATGACGCGCGATATCTCGCCGATGTTATCCGATCCCTGAACGCACGATGCAAAACATTGGTGGAGATGGCCGACGCGGCCATGTTCTATTATCAGGACACCATCGCCTGGGACGAAACGGCGGCAAAGAAATTCTTCAAGACGGAGGCCGTCGCCCCCCTGCAACAACTGATCCGGGAGTTGAAAGCGACTGACGACTTTTCTGAAAAAGCGTTGGAGGGCGCGTTCTTGAAGGTCATGGAAAACACCGGCCTCAAATTAGGGAAGATTGCCCAGCCGGTGCGTCTCGCCCTGACGGGCAGAACAGCCAGCCCCGGCATCTTCGAGGTGATCGGGATTCTGGGAAAAACTGTCGTGATCCAGCGGCTTGAGGCCGCAGTCAGTGCGATCACGGAAAAAAAATGATTTTTTTGCCTTGACTTTTTTCAGATTTTTGTATAGACAAAGCGGGTCTTTTTGATGAGGGATCGTCTAGTGGCAGGACGACGGGTTCTGGCCCCGTTAACCTAGGTTCGAATCCTAGTCCCTCAGCCAAACAAATTCAAAGGGTTACGGAAAATACGCCGTAGCCCTTTTTTTGTGTGCGCGCCCGGCAGGGTGCGATTACCTGGATCTGTGAGAGCGGGCCGCTGATCCGCCGCTGCGCTCTATCGGCACTGAAACTCACCGCTGAAGAGGCTTGGCCCTTTCCTCCCGGCACCGCTTTCCGGTCACCGTCATGAAAGTCGAAAATTGAGCTTGTACAGCTAAAACCGCTTTGTATCCCACCCCCTTGAATGCCCCTGCGGCGCTATGCAAATCGAATGATTTACATATTGGAAAACTTCTTTACAGAATCGCTTTGCGAAGGCGGCCTCCCCTGTGAAGCAGGCAGCGGCTTTTTGGGAGCAGGCCGTTTTCACATAACGATGTATTTGCCGTATCGGAATGACGCCTGAAGCAAATGTTCTTACGTCGCGGACACTTAGTCGGATCGGTGTGTCTGAAATCGATGGAAAACCAGATGCAACATCGCGGGTGTGGGTGTCGTTTAACCGTATGCAGACCGAGGCGCCGGGCATGGCGAGTCATTGGCATTTTTATTGCTGTTGATGGAGACCGGAAAGTTGAATTTTTGGATATCCTTCCGATATCTGATCTCCAGAGACAACCTGTCAGGAACGCCCGATCAAGACACTGGGAGGCGTGCCGTCAAAATCCGTGACGGTGTTTCCCCGGAGTGGTGCGGTGTGCAGATTGAGGCCGGCCCTGAATATGCCTGAAAGAACGGTTCCACTGAAGGACAGCGTTCGCATGCTGTCGGGAGAAGGATGCATATGCTTCTGAAAAAAAAAGGGTTTCAGCTTTGTATGGCATTTGTGCTCGGGTTGATTGTCATGCTCCTGCCAAGACCTGAGGGAGAACGGTTCAAAATCACGGGTGATGAGGACCATGCGGTGCTGGCGGCCGCAGGTGATAATTTCACCCTCGACACCACCAACAAGAGCCTGATCAAAGGATATGTTCTCAAAAAAACCGACCTGGAGAAAAGTCCGAAATTATCCTACCGTTACCTCCAGGAGACGGCACGGGGTATCGATCCGACCATCGAGGTCCACTATGTTGACGGGCTCCCGCCAAAGGCCCACCGATTCCTTGCTATGCTCGTGACGCTTGTTTTCCTTTTTGTCGTGGAGCCGATCCCTCTCGAGATCACGGCCGTCCTGATCGGCGTCCTGTTGGTCGCCTTGGGGATCACCGACGTGAAGAACGCCTGGGCTCCCTATATGAATCCCGTGGTGGTCTTTATCATGTGCTGCCTCATCTTCGCCGTTTCGCTCGACAAGGCGGGGCTCACCCGGCGGATGGGGTATTACATTGTCAAAAAGGCCGGCACCAGCGTAACCCGGTTCACCTTTATCATCTGCATCGGTCTTGGGATCGGTTCATCCTTCATGCACGATGCCGCCGCCTGCTCCATCGGGCTCATCACCATGATCCCCCTGATGCGGGCAGCCGGCATCGATCCCCATACCAACACGGCCAAATTCATGATGATGTCCCTGCCGTTTGCCTGTTCCGCCGGCGGTATGGGCTCACTGATCGGCGGCGGTCGCTGTATGGCATCGGCAGCTTTTCTCTACGAGTTCACCGGCGGTAAGTTCGAGATTACCTTTCTCGACTGGATCAAGTATGCCATGCCCGCCGCCGTCATCACCGTCCCCCTTGTCGTCGTGATTCTTTACTTCCTCTACCGGCCGGACCCCAAATACCAATTGCCCCGGTTCGACGATGAGATCGGACCCTGGACCGCCATGGAGAAGCGAACGCTCACCATCATCGGCATCATGTTCCTGCTCTGGTTGACCAAGGGTTTCCATGGCCTCGACTACTCCATCACCGGCATGGTGGGGGTTGCAGCTCTGGTGGTCTTCGGGATCATGAAGTGGGAGGATATCAGCGAGAACCTGGAGTGGGGGACGGCCCTCTTCATTTTCGGCGGCGGCATCTCCATGGGTCTGGCCATGGACTCTTCGGGGGCGGCCCAGTTCTTTGCCAACCTGGTCTTCCCGCACATCGAGGGTAAGGGGTGGATCGTTCTCTTCGTCGGGATGGGGGTGTTCGGGGCCCTGGTGACCAACGTAATGGCCAACGTGGCCGCAGCGGCCATGATCCTGCCCATCGCCATCCCCATGGCCCAGCTTGAAGGGATCAACCCCATCATTCTGGCGCTCTGCCTTGGTATGGCGACCTCTTTCGCCTACCTGCTGGTCATCGGGTGTCCCCCCAATGCCATCGCCTATAGTTACCGCTATTTCAAATCCTCGGACCTGACCAAAGCCGGTCTGGTGGTCATGCCGATTCTGTTGCTGACGCTGGTGCTGGTCGCCGCCAGTTGGTGGAAGATCCTGGGATTGGTGTGATTACACACCGATGAGGGTCCAATCGGTATCGGCGGGGACGGTATTTTGTTCCCGCCGTCATTTTTCCGGATTTCCCATCATCGCGGCAAACCATTGGGGCTGTCCATTGTTTGGCGGGGTGCGGTATCAGGGCGGACACGCAGGTCCGCCCTTTGTAGATTTCCTTGAGTATTTTTTCCTTGAGTATTTTTTTCGCGCTTTTCTCGAGTTCGCTTCACACCTCCTCCTTTTCGACTGCCTTGATGACCGGGCCGGTTTCGTTGGTTGGTTGAAAACGCCCAACGCTTGCATGGGTTTCATGCCAATCTGAGATATAAAGAGCAACATCACACATATTCATGCCGGGAAACGCTATAATTCCTGTGAAACAGCGCAAAACAGGATTTTTGCATTGACAATGAAATGACAATTCTGCATTGATCATCCTGATGTCGATCGCCCCGGCCCGCGGATGCGACCTTCGAGGAGGTATTGTGAGCGTCGCGTTCTGGCATGCGAAACGTCGCAGAGAGGAGGTGCGGCGTCTCGACCCTGGGGGCGATGGAATGACAACTTATATTCTACAAAAGGGGAAAAGGAGAAACAGATGACAAAAACCGATTTGATAAACAAGATTGCAGAAGACGCCGGCATTTCGAAAACAGCCGCCGCCAAGGCTATTACCGCCATGACTGAAGGCATTACCGAAGCCCTTAAGGAAAAGGATGGGAAGATCGCCCTGATCGGGTTCGGAACCTTTTCAAAAGCCCACCGGGAAGCACGCACCGGCCGCAATCCTCAGACCGGAAAAGCGATTAAGATTCCGGCCCGAAACGTCGTGAAATTTACCCCGGGGAAAAAGTTGAAGGAATCGATCTAAGCAGTTGAATAAACGGACCGTCGCGACGGCCGGATGGGAAGGATACGCCCGGCCGTCACGGCGATGCCGGTCAGCCCCGAGTCGGAAACGGGGTATGTTTTTGAGAGGAGGGAATATTGATGGAAGACTGTATCTTTTGCAGGATCATCCGGGGAGAAATCCCCAGCATAAAGGTATACGAGGACGAAAGTGTTTTTGCCTTCATGGACATCAATCCCATTTCGACCGGGCATACGCTTGTCATTCCGAAGGCCCACGCCGGGAACATATGGGAAATTGCGTCGGAGGATCTCAGTGCGCTTCACATCGCTTCCAAAACCATTGCCCACGCCCTCAAGCGTGCCCTGGATCCGGATGGGATCGCCTGCCTTCAGCTCAACGGAGAAGCCGTCGGCCAGGTGGTCATGCACTATCATTTTCACCTCGTTCCCCGAATAAAGGGTGCGCCGCCCCTGCCGGTCACCCAATGGGAACTCAAGTCCGGAAATATGGATGAGATCAAGTCCGTTGCCCAAAGGATCACAGCGGCCCTTCAGTAGTGTGAAAGCCCTGGCGTGGAATAGAGACGATTCCGTGAAATGGATGCGCACGCCGGGAAGTCCCGATAATCCTGTGTTTTCCCTTGACACTTATTACAAAAAGAATGTATTTTCCATTTCCAGTGTACGCGATCGGGACGATCTTTGGAAACAGGGCTCCTGTCAGCGCGGCGAACCGAGAGGATAACCAAAAGCCCAATGCGGTATGGCGGCAAGAAGAACGAGACTATCGTTTCAAGCGATACGGCGGTGACATACCGACATGTGCCGGTAATGTCTGCGGAGGTTCTCCAATATCTGGACTGCAGGCCCGGTAAAACGATAGTGGACTGTACGCTTGGAGGCTGCGGACACGCGATTGAAATCCTGCAGCGTGTCCTCCCAAACGGTCGACTGATCGGCATCGATCAGGATCTGGATGCCCTTGGACATGCCGAACAGGTTTTGGCGCCCTGGCGTGCGAATGTCCAATTGCGCCACGGCAATTTCTCCAGGATTACCGATTTGCTCGAGGACATCGGTATCGGAGCTGTGGACGGCATTCTGGCCGATCTTGGCATCTCTCTCTACCACATTGAGGGCAGCGGCAGAGGTTTCAGCTTTTCAAGAGACGAGCCTCTGGATATGCGTATGAACATCGAGACGGATGTGACCGCGGATATGCTGGTCAACTCGCTGAGCGAAGATGAACTGAGACGAATTTTCCGGGAATACGGAGAAGAACGATGGTCTGGTCGTATCGCCCGCGCCATCGTCGAAACGCGGAAGATCACTCCTATCCGTTCCAGTCGCTCCCTGGCCGAGATCGTTTGCAGAGCGGTTCCGGCGTCCAAAAAGAGATCCAACGGGAAGTCCGGCAGGCGTCGTATTCATCCGGCCACGAGAGTGTTCATGGCGCTCAGGATCGCCGTCAACCGTGAACTCGACAGCGTATCGGAATTCATGGCTCAGGCACCCGCGCTGTTGCGGCCCGGCGGACGGTTATGTGTACTTTCCTTTCATTCTCTGGAAGATCGGATCGTCAAGCATTGGATGAAAGCCTTCGACAGGGAATGCAGTTGTCCGCCGGAAATTCCCGTCTGCACTTGCGGCGGTGAAAAGGTCATGAGGGTGTTGACGCGCAAGGCCTGCCGGCCGAAGGCCCAGGAGATCGAGCGGAACCCCATGGCCAGGAGCACCATCCTGCGGGCGGCGGAAAAACGATGACGCGGCGACGGGCATCGCTCGGCCGAGACGGCGAGGGGATGAAAGAAAACGGGGAATCCATCAAAAAACCCAAAGGGCAGACTTACAAAATTGCGATATTTTGGGTGCTGATCCTGTTTCTGTTTATCTGCCAGCTTCTCGTTTACACGTGGAGCCGGGTTCAATGTATCCGTATTGGGTATGAGATCTCGAGAGAGATGGAAAATCATCAAAAACTTATCGAGATACAAAATCGGTTGAAGATTGAAATGGCGAGACTTCGGTCGCCCGAACGCATTTCGAAAATAGCCAGGAGCAAACTTGAATTGGTTATCCCCTCACCGGATCAAAAAAAGGCCTTTTCCGTTCACGAAACCGACTGAAAAAGATTACATCCGGCTTCGAATCACGCTCGTTGGATGTCTTTTCGCTGTTTTCTTCGCCGCCATTGCCGCCAAGGCGATATACGTCCAGATTTATCAGGGCCCCTGGCTTTCGCAAAAGGCGATCAGCGAAATTGAGAAGGTCATGACGGTGCGTGAGAAGCGGGGCGTCATCTACGATAGGAACCATCATGAACTGGCCATGACCATCGACGCTGTTTCCATTTCGGCCTTTCCCCGATTCATGAAAGACAAAAGTGATGCGGCGGCCAGACTTTCAAAAGCCCTCGGCCTCAAAGCCGACCGGTTGAAAGCCAAGCTGACGGCCGGGAACGGCTTCAAATGGATCAAACGAAAAGTGACGCCCCGGGAAGTTCGCGCCGTCAGAGAACTCTCGATCGAAGGTATCGATTTTGTCTCCGAGCACAGCCGCTATTATCCCCAGGGCTCTCTCGCCGCTCAGATCACCGGTTTTACGGGCGTGGATGGGCGAGGGCTCGAGGGTATCGAGTTTTATTACGACGCCCAGCTCAAAGGTGAAGAGAGAAAACTCAAGGTGATGAAGGATGCGCTGGGAAAGAAATTCGGAGGAGAGCGCGAGGAACCCTTCGAGTCCAGCGCCAGAAATCTGGTTCTGACGGTGGACAAAACAATCCAGTATATCACCGAAAGAGCGCTGAAAGAGGCCGTTGTGGAGTATAAGGCGAAATCCGGAATGGCCGTGGTGATGAATCCGCTGACGGGGGCGGTCTACGCCATTGCGAACTATCCGTTTTTCAACCCCAACGCTTTTGATCAATTCGACCGGTCGGCTTATCGCAACCGGGCCATCACGGACACCTTCGAACCCGGTTCGACCATGAAAATCTTCAGCGTTGCGGCCGCTATCGAATATGGCGGATGTACGCCCAACACGATTTTCTACTGCGAAAACGGCAAATACAAAGTTGGGCGGTTCACTATTCATGACACCCACGAATACGGTTGGCTTTCGCTCCGGAAAATCCTCAAGTTTTCCAGTAATATCGGTGCGATGAAAATGAGTGAGATGATCGGCGCTCAATCCTTGCATCAGACCCTGAAAAACTTCGGGTTCGGCGATCCGACCGGAATCGACTGTCCGGGAGAAGCACCGGGTGCCCTGTCCCAATATCAAAAATGGTCTCAGGTCCATACCGGTGTCGTTTCCTTTGGTCACGGGATGTCCGCCACCGCCATCCAGCTTGCCGCAGCCGTTTCGGCCATTGCCAACAAGGGGGTTTTGATGAGGCCTTATATGGTGAGCGCCGTTACCGATCAAAAGGGAAATGTTGTCGAGGCATTCAACCCTCAAATCATGAAACGTGCGGTCTCCGAGAAGACTGCTGAAACCATGAAGGAGATGATGCGCTCGGTGGTGGAAACCGGTGGCACCGGGACCGAAGCCGACATCGAGGGATATACGGTTTGTGGGAAAACCGGTACGGCGAGGAAGGTCAACAAAGACGGTCGCTACGAGAGGGGGTCTTATATTTCGTCATTTGTGGGATTCGCTCCGGCTGAAAATCCGATCATGACGGTTCTTGTTGTCATCGACGATCCCCAGAAAAAATATTACGGCGGCTTGGTTGCCGCCCCGGCATTCAAGAAAATTGTCAGGGAAAGCCTCAATTACATGGACATTCCGCCCGAGAACAATATGAAACGCCTCACGGCCTCCTTGGCGGATCGGCATCGATAGATGAAGCTTTCCGAATTGATTGACGCTTTTCCGGTTCGGCAATACCGACGAAAGAAGGATGCCCGCGGCACCCTCCTGCCGGATCCGGAGATCCGATCCATCCACTACCGCTCTCAGGATGTCGAACCGGGAGGGCTTTTCATTGCCGTTTCGGGCTTCAGGACGGACGGCCACGAATTCATTGACGATGCGCTTGCCCGGGGCGCCGCAGCCGTCATGGTTCAGAAAACCGTCGAGCGGAACGTCGCCGTGGTGGAGGTGTCGGATACCCGGGCCGCCATGGGGCCGATTGCTGCACGGTTTTACGGAGATCCGAGCAGACGGATGACGGTGATCGGCATCACCGGAACCAACGGCAAAACCACCACCAGTCTCATTACAGAGAGTATCCTGAAACAAGCCGGCTTTTCTGTGGGCGTTATCGGCACCATCGACTACCATTTCAGCGGAAAACATTACCGCAATCCCGTCACCACGCCCGAATCTCCGGACCTCCAGCGAATACTCGGGCAGATGCGTGATGCCGGGGTCACCCATGTGGTCATGGAAGCCTCGTCCCACGCCGTTGACCTCCACCGCATCGACGGATGCTGGATGGATGCGGCCGTGTTTACCAACCTGAGTCAGGATCATTTGGACTATCATGGCGATATGGCTGCCTATTGGGCGTGCAAGAAGCGGCTCTTTATCCGACATCTCGCCGACGGCCCCAAAGCCGACCACGCGGTCGCCGTTGTCAACCGGAACAGCCCCGAGGGGCGGGAACTGGCGAGCATGGTCAGGAGCGGGCTCATCACGGTGGGGTACACCGATGACAACACGGTATGGGTCACAGACGATCAATCCCGCCTTGACGGGATATCCGGCCGCTTGACGATGCCCGGCGGCAGTTTCCTTTTCCGATCCCCCCTGGTGGGCCGTCACAATATCGAAAACATCCTCTGCGCGTCGGGCGCCGCTTTGGCCGCGGGTGTTCCCCCGGCCGCCATTCAGGCGGGAATCGGCCTTCTCCGGAATGTTCCCGGTCGCCTGGAGTCGGTCCCCAATGCTTTCGGCCGGTTTATATTTGTTGATTACGCCCACACACCCGACGCCCTTGAGAACGTGCTCATGGCCGTAACGGCGCTTTCGGCGGGGAAGATCATTTGTGTATTCGGGTGCGGTGGCGACCGGGACCGAAAAAAAAGACCCCTGATGGGTGAGATCGCGGGGCGCCTGGCGGATCTGGCCGTGGTGACATCGGACAATCCGAGAACCGAAGATCCAATGGCAATCATCCGTCAAATGCTTCCGGGTATTAAACAGGCGGCGGGCCGGGAATACGGTCCGGAGGATCTTGCCGCCGGCGTGAACGACAAGGGTTTTCTCATTGAACCCGACCGTAGGCGAGCCATCCGCATGGCCCTGACGGCGTCCCGGCCCGGTGATGTCCTTCTGATTGCTGGAAAGGGGCATGAAACCTATCAGATCATCGGGGAAAAGACGCTCGCTTTCGACGATCGGGTCGAGGTGGTGGAGGCTTTGAAGCGTTTATGAGCCCAATCGGGTGGACTGAGTCGCAGATACTGACTGCGGTAGACGGAAGACGTATCAGTGGAACGGGAACCTGTCTTTTTTCCGGGATATCTATTGATTCCCGAACGGTGAGATCAGGTGATCTTTTCGTGGCCATTCGAGGCGAACGGCATGACGGTCACCGGTTCTGTGCTGAAGTCGCTGAGATGGGAATCCTGGGCATCATGATCGCTGAAAGGGAGACGGAAAACCTCCCCTGGCGTCGATGGGCGGAGAAGGGCGTCTTTTGCGTTGCGGTACCCGACACCACGACGGCTTTGGGCGCCCTGGCGGCTTTCAATCGTATCCGGGCCGGCATCAAGGTCGTCGCCGTCACCGGTTCAAACGGGAAGACCACAACCCGCAGCATGACAGCCGCCGTCATCGGCAGACGATATCGGACGCTGGCGACGGCAGGGAACTTCAACAATGAAATCGGGCTGCCGTTGACGCTTTTCAACATAGAAGCCACCCATGAGTGGGCGGTATTGGAACTGGGGATGAATCATGTCGGAGAAATTCGGCGGCTGGCCGGGATTTGTCGTCCGGATATAGGGATTATCACCAATATCGGACCTGCTCACCTGAAAGATCTCGGTTCCGTGGACGGGGTTGCGGCGGCCAAGGGAGAGCTTTTGGATGAAATGAAGGCCGGCGCTACGGCCATACTGAATGCCGACGATCCTTTCTGTCGGCGTCTGGGGAAAAACCGATCTTTTCCGGTGGTGCATTTCGGATTGACCCACGGCGCCGATATCACCGCAAGCGGCATGAAAATCTCACCGAAAGGCGTCACCTTCACCCTCAGATTTCCCGAACGCGAGGTGCCGGTTCACCTTGGGATTCCAGGCCGATTCATGGTCATGAACGCGCTGGCCGCCGCGGCTGCCGGGTGGGTCGCCGGGGTATCGCCTGAAGAGATTGCCCGCGGTCTCGAGAGGTTTCAGCCTGTCGCCGGTCGATTGGGAGTGATACAAACCCGCAAAGGCGTTTTCCTCATCGATGACACCTACAACGCCAACCCGCATTCCATGCGGGCTGCCGTCGACGCCCTCGCAATCCTTCGGAGCGGACGGCGTGCGATCGTTGTTTTGGGGGATATGTTCGAACTGGGGGCGGCGGCGGAAGCTCTCCACCGGTCTGTCGGTGAATGGGTCGCCGAATCCGGCGTTACGCGATTTTATGCGATTGGTAATTTCGCCTCGGCATATCTGGACGGGGCGCTGAAAAAAGGCATGACGGCTAAGGATACCTTTTCGGGATCCAAATCTCAAGTGGTTGAGGATTTGAAGCGGTCTGTCGGTCCGGGCGACTGGGTTCTCGTCAAGGGGTCCAGGGGAATGGCCATGGAAACGATTTTAAACGACATCAGAACCTGGGCGGATGCCTGAAAAAATAGGCTTTATCGATAATGCTTTACCATCTTCTCTACCCCCTCCATACGACACTGGCGGCATTCAACGTTTTCCGTTATATTACTTTTCGCACCATTTACGCGAGCCTGACGGCGTTTCTCATCTGTTTCTTCCTGGGGCCATGGATGATCCGGAAGTTAAGAGAGATGCAAGTGGGGCAATACGTTCGGGACGACGGTCCTCAGACCCACCTGAAAAAGGCGGGAACCCCCACCATGGGGGGGACGCTTATTCTCGTAGCGACGGTGGCATCCATACTGATTTGGATGGACCTGCTCAATTTTTATGTCTGGGTAATCCTGATGGCCGTCGTCGGCAACGGCACCATCGGTTTTCTCGACGATTATCTGATGCAGGTGAAAAAACGGAGCAAAGGCCTGAGCGCACGGCAGAAACTGATGCTGCAATTTGCCGTGGCGTTGGCGGTGGGATGGATGCTTTATCAGTATCCGGGGTTTGACACCCGACTCACCCTGCCGTTTTTCAAAAAGGTTTCCCCGGATCTCGGATGGGGCTACATTCTATTTGCCGCGCTGGTCATTACGGGAACGTCCAACGCCGTTAACCTGACGGACGGACTTGACGGTTTGGCCATCGGACCGGTTATCGTCGCTTCCGTGACCTATATGATTTTCGCGTATGTGACAGGCCATGTCCGGATCGCCGAATACCTCCAGATCAATTATGTACCGAACAGCGGTGAGATCTCTATTTTTTGCGGCATTCTGGCCGGTTCGGGGCTGGGCTTTTTGTGGTTCAACGCTTATCCCGCCCAGGTATTCATGGGGGATGTCGGATCGCTCTCCCTGGGTGCCGCGATCGGCACCGTGGCCGTCATCACCAAACAGGAGATCATGCTGATCCTTGTGGGCGGATTGTTTGTCATCGAAGCCTTGTCGGTCATCTTTCAGGTAGGATTCTTCAAACTGACCAAGGGCCGCCGGATCTTTCGGATGGCACCCTTGCATCACCATTTCGAATTGAAGGGGTGGCCCGAGCCAAAGGTGATCGTCCGATTCTGGATCATATCGGTCGCATTGGCGCTGGTTTCTCTGAGCACCCTGAAATTGAGATGACCAATGCAATCGACAAAGATGGAGACATTCGACAATAAACGTATCCTGGTGGTCGGGATGGGCCGGTCCGGCGTCGCGTGTGCCCGCTTTTTGAGCGGCCGAGGCGGCCGGGTCACCGTCACGGACAGTGCAGACGAAAAGGCCTTGGCGTCCACGGCGACGGAATTGCGCAACCGAGGAATCTCGGTGGTGCTGGGCCGAAATCCCGCAAGACTTTTCGAGGACGCCGATCTGATCGTTCTCAGCCCCGGGGTTCCTCATACGCTCCCCCCCCTTCTCGACGCCTTGCGGCGGGGCGTTCCGATTCTGGGGGAGATCGAATTGGCATTCCGTTTCATTCAAGACCCCGTTGTCGCCGTTACCGGTACCAACGGGAAGACCACGACCACGACCCTGATCGGCCGGATGATCCAGGCATCCGGTCTCAGCACCTTTGTCGGCGGCAATATCGGGACGCCGCTGATTGAATACGTGGCTGAAGGACTCAGGCGGGATCGGGTGGTGGCCGAGATCAGCAGTTTTCAACTCGATACCATTACCTGCTTTCGACCGACGGTAGGGGTGATTCTGAATATCACACCGGACCATCTGGACCGATATGATGATTTTTCGGCTTATGCCCGGAGCAAAGGCCGGATTTTTGAAAACCAGGGCGCAGCGGATGTCGCGGTGCTCAACGGCGCCGACCCTGCCGTCGCCCAAATATCCCGTCGAATCGTTGCCCGGAAATGGTTTTTCAACCCCAGGAGCCCGGAGGACGACGGCGCTTTCATAGAGGACGACGCCCTGGTGGTGCGGATACGGGGAAGGGCACCGCAGATCGTGAATTTAGCGTCGATCTCCCTGTTCGGCTCTCATAATCTGGAGAACATCGCCGCCGCCGTCCTGGCTGCTCTGGCCGCCGGCGGGAATGTCGGAGGTATCGAGAGCGCCCTCAGGGATTTCAAGGGACTCCCCCATCGACTCGAGTCCGTGGGGAGCGTTGCCGGCGTCAGGTATATCGACGATTCCAAGGCTACCAATACGGATGCCGTACTGCGCGCACTCGATGCCTTTGACAGTCCGGTTGTGCTCATCATGGGCGGACGGGACAAAGGCGGTGGATACGGCGTCCTGAAGGATGGGGTGAAGAGAAAGGTCAAGGGACTCGTTCTGATCGGGGATGCCAAGGAGGCCATCGCCGGTGAGTTGGGAGATTGCTGCGACAGGGTGTCGAAGGAGTCGTCCATGGCGGCGGCGGTTCGCCGCGCCCATGAATGGGCTTCCCCCGGAGACGTGGTGCTTCTGTCGCCGGCCTGTTCGAGCTTCGATATGTTCGAGAACTACGCTCACCGCGGAGAAGCCTTCCGAAACGCGGTGGCGAAGCTTGCGGAGGAAGATTGATGCAGTCTTACCTGCCGGTATACAAGGACAGGCCCGAACGGGGATGGCGGGAAGGGCCTATCTACGATGTCTGGCTGACACTTCCGGTACTTTTTCTGGTGGGGATCGGCATCGTGATGGTTTACAGCGCCAGTTCCACCCTTGCCCTCAAAAAATTCGGAACCGACTATTATTTTTTGAAGCGTCAACTCGTCTACTCCGTGGGCGGATGTTTGCTTCTGATTCTTTTCAGGCACATGCCCATCAGGATCTTGCGGGCCGGGGTCTATCCCCTTCTTTTTGGGACACTTCTCCTCCTTGCGGCGGTTCAGATTCCCGGGCTGGGGATTACCGCAGGGGGAGCGACGCGATGGCTCTACCTGGGGGCGTTTTCGTTTCAGCCGTCGGAACTGGCACGGCTTGCCCTCGTGGTTTACCTGGCCTATTCCATGGAAAAAAAAGGCGATTTGATTAAAACATTTTCAGTGGGTTTTGTTCCGCATGTCATAATTCTTGGTGTTTTTGTAGGGCTTATCATGCTGCAACCGGACTTCGGATCGGCAGGCATCCTGTGTGTCATTGCGGGGGGCTTGATGTTTATGGGCGGTGTGCGGCTCAGATATCTGATGTTGTCGATCCTTGCGGTTTTGCCTGTCGCCTACCTGGTTCTGGTCAATTCGGCATACCGTTGGAAACGGATCATGAGCTTCTGGGACCCCTGGCAATATGCGAGCAACGAAGGATACCAGGCCATTCACTCACTCATGGCCTTCGGCACGGGCGGCATATGGGGTGTCGGCGTGGGGGGCGGATACCAGAAATTGTTTTATCTGCCCGAGCCCCATACCGATTTCATTTTTTCGGTGATTGGTGAAGAGCTGGGGCTGATCGGGGTGCTTGCGGTGATGACTTGCTACGGGGTGATCCTCTGGCGTGGAATGAATATTGCGCGTAACGCCGGAGGGCGATTTGTATCCCTGGTGGCTGCAGGACTCACCTTCTCCCTGGGGCTGCAGGTCATCATCAATATGGGAGTGGCTCTTGCGCTGTTGCCGACCAAGGGGCTCACGCTTCCTCTCCTCAGCTACGGCGGTTCATCCCTTTTGGTCAATATGGCGGGTATTGGGTTATTGATGAATATCAGTGCCGGGGAAAAACATGTACCGACCGCTTAACATCATTATAGCAGGCGGCGGCACCGGGGGCCATCTCTTCCCCGGCATCGCCGTTGCCCGGGAGTTTATGGCCCGAAATCCCGAAAGCCGCGTCTTGTTTGTCAGCACAGGAAGACCGCTGGAGCTGGAAATCCTGACCCGGGAAGGGTTCTCCCATCAGCGGATCAACGTTTCCGGCCTGAAAGGTATGGGACTGTTCGGGAAGCTTCGAGCAGTGATGAAAATTCCCGGAAGCATTTGGAGCGCTTTTGGCGTGCTCCGAAGGTTTGCGCCCGATCTGGTGGTGGGCGTGGGCGGTTACTCCTCGGGTCCGGTGGTGCTGGCGGCGCGATGGCGTGGGATTGCCTGCGTTCTCCAGGAGCAGAATATTCTCCCCGGTATCACCAATCGTCTTCTGTCCCGATGGGTGGATCGGATTTACGTTTCGTTTCAGGAGACCCGTTTCACCGAAGGACACGCACCGGCTATCTGGACAGGGAACCCCGTCAGGAAAGAGATCTCATACGATGACAGAGTTCCCGGCATTTTCAGCGTCGATTCTTCAAGCCCCCCGTTCGGGCTTCTTGTTCTGGGCGGCAGTCAGGGTGCTCACAGCATCAATCAGGCGATGGTGGATGCCGCGGGACGCATGGGAGATATCGGCCCCCTCCGCATTGTTCACCAAACCGGTATTCAGGACGCGGAAATGGTTCGGGCCGCATATGATAAATACGGTATCTCCTCGGATGTCAGGGCCTTTTTCAATGACATGCCCGAGCAGTACCGGAAGGCTGATCTGATCGTCTGCCGGGCCGGCGCCACCACCGTCGCTGAGATCAGCGCCGTAGGGAAGGCCTCCATTTTTATCCCCTTTCCTCATGCAGCGGACAATCATCAGGAATTGAACGCAAGAACACGGGTTGCGGCGGGCGCAGCTGAACTGATTTTAGAAAAGGATCTTGACGGCGAAAGCCTTGTGAACCGGATTCGACGCCTGGTCGAACATCCCGATGATCTTCGTGACATGGCCGAACGGGCCAGGTGCCTGGGGCGGCCCGATGCGGCAGCGGAGATTGTTGACGACTGTTATCAACTTCTGGAAAAAAGGGTATGACGTTTCTTCGGAACATTGGGGACCGGACATAAAAACGATATGTATCGAAAAAAATATCACATTCATTTTGTAGGCATCGGCGGTATCGGCATGAGCGGCATTGCCGAACTATTGTTGAATCTTGGATATCGCGTTTCGGGATCCGATCAGAAGATGTCCGATATCACGGACCGCCTCAGGGCTCTCGGCGGATCGATCTATGAAGGACATGCCGAACATCAGATCGAGGCGGCCGACGTGGTTGTGATCTCCTCCGCCGTAGGTGCGGACAATCCCGAGGTTCGGGCTGCCGTCAAATCTGCAATTCCGGTAATTCCAAGGGCGGAAATGCTCGCGGAACTGATGCGCTTGAAATACAGCGTGGCCGTCGCCGGCGCCCATGGAAAGACCACAACGACCTCGATCATTTCTTCGGTGCTGGCGGGAGGCGGTCTTGATCCCACGGTGGTTATCGGCGGGAAGCTCAAGAGTATCGGCACCAACGCTCGGATGGGGCGGGGAGACTTTATCGTCGCCGAGGCGGACGAGAGTGACGGCTCTTTCCTGAAGATGTCGCCGACTATTGCCGTTGTGACCAATATTGATCGAGAACATCTCGATTTTTATAAAGATATAGAAGATATCAAGGACAGTTTCGCGAATTTTATCGATCGGATTCCGTTTTACGGACTCGCGGTACTGTGTCTCGACAACGCGTTTGTGCAGGACCTGCTTCCAAGAATCAAGAAGCGTTACACCACCTACGGTATGACTATCCAGGCGGATTTTCAGGCTCGGAATGTGGTGATCGAAGGGATGAAAAGCCGATTTTCCATTCACCATCTCGGTCGGCTGTTGGGGGAAATCCAACTGAACCTTCCCGGACGTCACAATGTCCTCAACGCCACCGCGAGCGTAGCCGTGGGAATGGAACTGAACATTCCCTTCGGTGTCATCAAAGCGGCTCTGGAGAGCATTGAAGGGGTTCAGCGTCGACTGGAGATCAAGGGAGAGGCCTGCGGCGTCACCGTGGTGGATGATTACGGCCATCACCCTACCGAGATCAAGACCACCCTTCAGGCCGCCCGCGACGCGTGGCCGGACAGGCGACTCGTCGTAGTCTTTCAACCTCATCGGTACACCCGGACCCAGGCGCTGTTCAACGAGTTCACCCGCGCTTTCTACCAGTCGGATCTGCTGATGGTGCTCCCGATATACAGCGCAGGCGAACGTCCCATCGAAGGTGTCGATGCCGGAGCGCTTTTCGAAGGTATTCGCATGCACGGTCACAAGGAGGTTTTCCTTGGGGAAGACACGGGCGCGGCACTGGCAAAGCTGATGAAGATGCTGGCGCCGGCGGATGTGCTGTTGACCCTTGGCGCAGGGGATGTCTGGCGAATCGGCGAAACAATCCTGGAAAGACTGAGAAGTGCGTCCGGCAGCTGAGTTTCGGTCTGGATATTGCGACGCGCCAATCGGGAATACTGATTTTTCAGGCGAATACGGCAATCTGACTTCCGCCGACCCTTCTTCAAACACCCCGTTCCACGACAATCCGCCATTGCGATGGTGACGATATCAGCAGATTCAAGATCCTACTACGAAAGGTACGCGACATTTCATGAGCGGCAGCAATGACAACCGTCGGATCATTCCACGTCTGTTCGTCCTCCTCGTATTGAGTGTGCTTTTTCTGTTATTTTATAAGGAACTGACCGAATGGCATTATTTCGAGACGCAACGGATACGGATTATCGGCAATCAACGGGTTTCGGAAGAGGCGGTTCTCATCCAGGCCGGCGTCGAAAAAGGAACCAACCTGGTGGCGCTCAATCTGTCAGCGGTGCGGAAAAGGCTGTTGGCACACCCCTGGATTGAGGAGGCGCAGGTGGAATGGCGAGTGCCTTCCACCCTCAGCATCCAAATCAAGGAACAGGAACCGCTGGCGCTATTTGAGATCGAGCGCAAATACGTCGTGAATGTTCACGGAAAAATTTTCAAGGTGTGGGATGGAACGGAACCGAGTGGTCTCCCACTGGTGGAAGGGCTCAAGTTTTCAGATCTTGGAATTTCCGGCACGTTACACAGTATTCCTTTCAATACGGTGATGAATGTGTTACTGTCCGGAAAAACAAGCGATTGTGTCATTCCGAATGAAAGGGTTCAACGGGTTGTCGTAGACAGGGAGCTTGGTCTTACGCTTTTCATCGACCCAAGCGAAAAACTTTTAAATATCAAAGAAATATACATAGGCTACGAAGATTACGCCGGTAAGTACGAACGACTTCGAAATCTGTTGAGCTATTTTGAAAATCAGCGGAACGGCATAACGGTTCATTCCGTGAACCTTAACGATCCGGACCGTATTGTCATCGCCCCTGAATATGATGAATCCCTGGACGAAGATGATGTGAACGAGGATGATAAAGAGGAGGTTTGAGGTGCAGACCCAGGAAGAGATTGTCGTCGGGTTGGATATCGGAACAACGAAAATTTGTGCGGTGGTTGGCGAAGTCTCTGGAAACGATATTAATATCATTGGCATCGGCAATCATCCATCGATCGGTTTGCGGAAGGGGGTCGTCGTCAATATCGAATCCACCGTAGAGTCCATAAAAAAAGCGGTCGAAGATGCCGAACTGATGGCGGGCTGTGAAATATCCTCGGTGTATGCCGGTATTGCGGGAGGGCACATCAACGGGTTCAACAGTCGTGGAATCATCGCCATCAAAGGCTCCACGGAGATTACGCAGCAGGATGTGGATCGCGTGATCGACGCTGCGCGGGCCGTGGCGATTCCTATGGACCGCGAAGTGATTCACGTTCTGCCGCAGGAATTCATCGTGGACGATCAGGCGGGTATTATGAATCCGGTAGGTATGTCGGCCGCACGCCTGGAGGCCAAAATTCATATCGTCACCGGCGCCGTCACCTCCGCGCACAACATTGTCAAGTGTGCCAACCGGGCGGGGCTCGATGTCAGCGACATCGTGCTGGAATCCCTGGCGTCCAGCGAGGCGGTCCTGACCGAGGACGAGAAGGAGTTGGGCAGCGCCATCCTGGACATGGGGGGTGGGACAACGGATCTGGCTATTTTTCAGGGTAAAAACATCAAGCACACCTTCGTTCTCTCCCTGGGAGGGAACAACCTGACCAATGATATCGCCATCGGGCTCAGGGCTCCGCTTGCCGAAGCGGAGAAAATAAAGAAGAAATTCGGCACATGCTCTACCCGGGGTATTCGACGGGATGACATCATCGAAGTGCCGGGCATGGGGGGACGAAGGCCGCGAAAGCTCTCGAAGCAGATACTGGCGGAGATTCTGGAGCCTCGGGCGGAGGAAATATTTAACCTTATACTCCAGGAGATCTATCGCGCCCGGGCGGAACATTACATCAATTCCGGTATTGTGTTGACCGGAGGGTCTTCCATGCTGGAAGGCATGGCCGAGGTCGCCGAGTCTGTGTTCGATCTTCCCGTTCGCCTTGGAAAGCCCAAAAATATCGGGGGGCTTGTCGATGTCGTCAACAATCCGATGTATGCTACGGGGGTCGGTTTGGTGCTTTTCGGCGCCAAGAACCGGGGGGCCAACAAATTCAGAATCAGGGACAGCAACATTTTCAACCGCGTTATGCAGCGGATGAAGAAATGGTTTAAAGACATCATTTGATCCAAACGAGACCATGCTGCAGTTTATTTAACAAGAGTTCATATACCTTAGGAGGTAGGAGCCGATGTTCAATTATGTCGAAAACGACGAAAAAACAGCAAAAATCAAGGTAATCGGTGTTGGGGGAGCGGGTGGTAACGCGGTCAACAACATGATCGATTCCGACCTTCGCGGTGTCAATTTTATCGTGGCCAATACCGATCTTCAGGCCCTGGATCTTTCCAAAGCGCCGCTTAAAATCCAGATCGGCGATAAACTGACGGAAGGCCTGGGCGCCGGCGCCAACCCTCAGATCGGCCGCGAAGCTGCATTGGAAAACGCCGAAGCCATCCGAAATGCCTTGAAAGACAGTCATATGGTATTTATTACCGCCGGTTTCGGCGGCGGAACGGGAACCGGTGCTGCGCCGGTGATCGCCGAGATCTGCAAGGAATTGGGCGCACTGACGGTCGCCGTGGTTTCAAAACCGTTTTCCTTTGAAGGCCGAAAGAGGCTGCACCAGGCCGAGGAGGGACTCGATTTCATCCGGGAGGTCGCCGATACGGTGATCACGATTCCCAACGACCGTCTGAGAGGTTTAGCCTCCAAGAACGCCACCATGATCGAGATGTTTCGAAGAGCTGATGAGGTTCTTCTCCACTCCGTCAAGGGCATCACCGACCTGATCCTGATGCCGGGATTGGTCAACCTCGATTTTGCCGATGTGAAGACTACCATGGAGAAAGCCGGCATGGCCATCATGGGCATCGGGGTTGCATCGGGTGAGAACCGCGCCATCGAGGCCGCCGAGAGGGCCATTTCCCATCCGTTGCTGGAAGATCTTTCCATCTCCGGCGCAAAGGGCGTTCTCATGAACATAACGAGCACCAGCGACCTCACCATGGAAGAGATGACCGAGGCGTCCGAGAGAATCTACAGCGAGGTTGGAGAGGATGCCGAAATCATCTGGGGAACCGTTGTCGACGAGTCTCTGGGTGATGAGATGCGGGTGACGGTGATTGCCACCGGCATCGGTGAAGAGCCTTCGTCGATGAGCAATCGTCGGCGCAACCCCAAGAATTATCAGAGTGCCAGAAGCGTCTCTCGTTCCGCTAAAAAAGAGGAATTCAAACGGCAACCTTATCGCTCCGCCCCCAAGGAGCGGGGATATGCGGATTATCCCCATGCCGTCGATTACGAGGAGCCTGCGTTTCTGCGCCAAAAGAAAACCGACAAAGATTCTGTTCGGGACACGGGATATGAGGCGTTCGACGATAAGGAGATGGATATCGACGATCTTGATATTCCGACCTTTTTGAGACGTAAAGCCGACTGACGGCGATAGTGGCGGCCGAGACGGACAAAACCAGGTTTTTTTTACCGCGGAAAACCTGGTTTTTTATTTGTCGGATAATCGTTCGTACCGATACGGAGATGTTTTCCAGTGACCTTGCGAACAATATCTCGGCAGGATGCCGTTTTTGTTCCGATGTTTCGGCAAAGGTTTGTTGAATTCGAAATTCTATGACAAGAAGATCGAGAAAAACGGTTGTGGACATCATTGCCGGCGAAACCGGCACGATTCTGAAAAACTGGACCGGTCGACTCCGCGTGGCATTGGTCTATCCCAATACCTATTCGGTGGGCATGTCGAATCTGGGTTATCAGACGGTATACCGGTTGATCAACCAGCGTGAAAATGTGGTCTGCGAAAGAGTTTTCCTGCCGGATCGATCGGCAACCCAGGTCTTCCCCCGATCGATCGAGTCCGGACGTCCCCTCAGGGATTTCGACATCATCGCTTTCTCGATCTCCTTTGAGAGCGATTATTCCCATCTTCTGGAGATCCTTCAAACATCCGCTGTTCCATTGACCTCCCGTGAACGGTCGGCGGACGATCCCCTGGTGGCGGCCGGTGGGGTCGCCTGCATGCTGAATCCGGAGCCGCTCGCGGCATTTATCGATTGCTTTTTCATTGGGGAGGGAGAAGCGCTGATCGATCCGTTTTTCGACCGATTCGATCCGGAGAGGGATCGACGGGAGATGTTGAAAGTCCTGGCGCGGGAGGTTCCGGGCGTCTATGTCCCCATGTTTTATGAGGTTCAATACCATGAGGACGGCACGCTCCGGTCCTTCACCCCCGTGGAATCGGTTCCGGCCGCCATTGAAAGGGGATATGCCCGGGATCTCTCCAGTGCGGTAAGCTGCACCGCGATACTATCGCCCCATACAACCTTTGATCGGACTTATCTTATCGAGGTGGGGCGGGGATGCCCCCATGGATGCCGTTTCTGTGCGGCCGGGTATGTTTACAGGCCGCCGCGATTTCAGTCCCTGGAGCATCTGAAGGCCGCCATGGCCGCGGGCGTGGCGTTGACGGATAAGATTGGGCTCGTGGGGGCCGCGGTTTCGGATGTTCCGGGAATCTCATCCCTTTGTGCAGCCTATCGTGACGCCGATATTCGCATCTCATTCAGTTCCCTGAGGGCCGACGCCCTCTCGCCGGAGCTGTTGGAAACCCTCCGGCAGAGTCGGGTGAAAACGGCGACTATTGCCCCTGATGCGGGATCCGAGCGGATGAGACAGGTCATCAACAAGGGTGTTGACGAGGCGGCGGTGCTTTCGGCCGCAGAAACCCTTGTGGCCGAAGGGATTCCCAATCTCAAGCTCTATTTCATGGTGGGGCTGCCCACCGAGACGCCCGCGGATGTGGATGCGGTGGTGACGCTCTGTAAGCGCATCAAACATCGCTTTCTCGCGTCGAGTCGCACCCGGGGGCGGATGGGGGAGATTACCGTCAGCCTCAACTCGTTCGTGCCCAAACCCATGACCCCCTTTCAATGGGCGCCCATGGACGATCCGGAGATGTTGAAACGGAAGATCAAGCGGATAAAGGACGGTCTGAAACGGATTCCCAATATGAGGCTCCATCATGATGTCCCGCGACATGCCTACATACAGGCGCTGCTTTCCCGAGGTGATCGACGAGTGGCATCGATTTTGATGGGGGTGCTCCGAAACGGAGGGAACTGGGTCAAGACCCTCAAATCGTCTCCCGTGAACGCGGATTTTTTCGTTCTCAGGGCGCGAAAAACAGATGAAATACTGCCGTGGGATTTCATCGATCACGGCATTTCCAGGTCTTTTCTGGAAAATGAATACCATCTGGCCCTCAAAGGAAAAGCGTCCCCGCCGTGCCCAATGGCGGACGCCTGCCGTCTGTGCGGGGTCTGTACCTGATCCGGACTTCGGCAGTGGGTCTGTCCGGCCTTAAAGGATCAGAAAAAGGAGCACTGCAAAAAAAAGCATCACCGAGATGGGCAGCAGAATCAGGAATCCTTTCCTGTAATCAAAAGCGTCGTCCGTACCGGCATCCGGATTTGACGACGGTGCGGATTTTCCGATGCCCGCCGAATTGATGAATCGATCGATATCCCTCGCCATGACCCGTTGGCCGTTGGCAATAAGGATGTCGCGGCATTTCCGCAACTTTTCGGCGGCGTTTTTCTGCTGGCTTTCTAATGTCAGACGGCCGTCGGCAAAGAGATTCTTGATTTCGAGGAAGCGTTCATAGGCATCGTTGATTTCCTGCTGGTGTTTTTCGGCCAGCAGGGCCTCGCCTTCCTTTTGTTTTTCGATCTCCTGCCGGAGTTTTTGAAGCGTGACGTCAATGGCGGAAATGAATTTTTCGAGCGTTTCCCGTCGCTCCGTGTCGCCGATACTGCCAAAGATTTTGGCGTATCGCACTATGGCGGCTTTCTGCGCAATAAAGGATTCGGTGTTGGACAAGCTCACGGGCGTCACGGTATAGGTATGGAATATCGCGCCGGCATTGTCGATGAGAAGTTTGGAAGCCTTCCGTCCTTTTTCCGCGATGACCCTGTCAGCGTTCCGGAGTTCGTTTTCCAGGTGTTGGATCGCCGCTTTGAGACAGGGGCTTTCCCTGAATTCGACGCAACCGGATTCAATAGCCCTGAGATCTGCGTTGAGGGGGGCGAGCTGCATCAGGAATTCGATGGCATGTTTTTCGCTCCCCGAAGGTTTTTCGGCAATGTCTGCAACCGTCCGTCGGATATGCCGCACCGTATCCGCCAGGCGGTTGATCCCTTTTAATTTCTGGTGCTGTTCCTCGAAAATCGCCCGAACGCCGTTGATGATGTCTAACAGTTCCCTGTCCTTGAGCCCCATGATCGCTGCCGTGAATAAGGTCTCGAAGCGTTCCTTTTTCTTGATGTACTCTGAAAAGATTTCCGGCGAAACGCTGTCGGGAAAAAGATGAAGCTTTCCGCCTTCCCTGGACTGAAGATAAGTGACAAATATCGGATATAGAATGTCGGCGACGGCGTCGTTCTGATGGGCGGTGACAATCTGTCGATTGCGATGCTCGAATATATCACCGAGTTCCGCGAGATCTATCGATTTCGGTGTGCTGCCGATTCTGTAATTCAGTTCGGCCTGGACGGCGCGTGCCAGTTCGCCGCTGATTTTTTGATATTTTTTGTCGGGTTTCATCATGCGGGACGCCTTTTGATCAAATAGAACAGACCGATAGATTTTCAGGGCTCTGTTTGTTGGCGGACTTGCCGCTGGAGAACAGGGGCTTCACGGCAGTACTTCGATATAATACTGCTGTCGGGATTCGCGCACGGCGGCGTTCAATCTGCGGATGCGTTCCCCGTGGTTTGCGACCAGGATGTCGAGGCTTTTTTTCATGAAAGGGGAATAGCCTTTTGTCGCCAGTTTGACCAGGAGCTTTCGACCTTTGGCAAGCTCCCTGGTGTCGGCATTCAAGCGATGTTTACGATATTCCATGTCGTGAATCGTGGCCGTGGTCAGATCGGATAGGATTGCAACGGCATCGGAGATGGGATTGGATTCTGCATCGTGACGAATTTCCCGGTGGCAGGCGTCCTCATACCGGTGGATGTCTGAAAAGGTATCGTTGAGCTGTTCGATTTTTTTGTCTGTGCCGTTCAATTTGAGCAGGGTTGTCGGGCGCGCCGCTATCCGCTCCCGGACGACGGCCATAAAACGACCTGCCTGGACCACGGGGGGGACATTCTCGCGAAAAACCTGATGTATCTTAAGGGACTGCCTCAGGCTTTCCCGGATCAATCCGATTTCGTTTTCGATACTGAGAAGCAGTTCGATCTGATGTTTTCTCAGCATTCTGAAGTACAGCGGTGTCTTGTCGGCAACTGACGGTGTCCGCATCGCCCGGCCGTTCACGCAAAAATGGAAATTAGCGATACGACTGACGGCAAGGGTCGAACAGGTCTGAAGACGGGCCGCCTCGCGAAGTATGTTCTGAAAGGTTTCGTGTTGTTTTCCGCAGGAGGCGGCCTGGCGGTGCGCCGAAAGTCCGATTGGCAAATGCAGATGTTCCGGCGCGGCGACAAACGTATCCACTTCGGCAAGAAAGTTTTTGACATCGATCCCTTGAACGGCATCGACGATGTCCTGGAGGGTGACCTCTTCCATTCGGTATCCTGGAGTGGGGGAGAGATGACGGCGTCAACAGTCTCGTCAGCTGTTTTTGTTGATCAGTCTCTCGATTTCTTCGCGGTTGTCCTTGATTTGTTCAAGTCTCAGTTGGTCATTCCGACGGTAGACGTCTTCGGCATCCTTCAACGCATTGTATTCCATTTCCCATTGAGGGCCGGCGGTCATCTGGTCTCCCACGAGGGAGGCGTATCGGCCCAGAACCTTGTTTCCGTCTTCGATACTGTCAACGATCATGACCATCGACTGGGTGACCCGGGCAACACCTGAACATATCTGAGACACGTTTTCAACGGCCACTTTCATATGCTCGGCACCGGCGGCGAACTTGTCGACCATGTTAACGTGAAGATCGCCCCGTTCCTTGAAGTCGTTGATGAGCTTCCGGTAGCTTTTCAAGGCGTTCTGATACTTCACCCCCATGTCGATGTTGGTTTTGTACTTCAGCTCCATTCCCTGACTCTCCCTCAGGGCCATTTCAATGTGGTCCCTCACCTTTTCGACCTCGGCAAAGCGATCGTCGATCAGGGACATGGATTCGTGGATGGGGATCAGTTCCCTGAGCTGGTCCTCGAGTTCACGGCTGTGTTTGACCTGCTCGTTGTAGGCACGCCGGTCGGTGTGGATCTGATCCGTGAACGCGTCGTTGACCTCGGTCAGATTCCTGACGATGGTGTCGACCTCGACGACGGTCGATCGGAGCCCCTCGTTCAACCCCTTCAGGCTCTTGATATATTTTTCGATCATACCCCGGAATTCGGTGATCATGACCTCATCGGCAGTGCGTGGAACCTCCTTTTTCACGATTTCGTAGTCGGTGTAGGTCTCAATCTCCTGCTCTTTGAGACCGAGGGCCACCAGACTCTTGTCAATGAGATTGTATTTGACCGGTCTTTCACGTTCGACCGGGATTTTTTCCTCGATGATTTTGTTTGTTCTCGAGGCGATAATCTGCTTGATGCCGTCTTCGATAACCTTGATCTCGTCAACGACATTCTGCAAATTCTGGGCTTTGAAAGGGGAAGACGTCACTTCGGTATTCTGATAATAAGGTGCCGGGGGAGGGCGATGGCTCTGGGGAGCCTTTACGGTGTCTTCCGAGGCGGAAATCTCCGCATATTTCTGGATGATCTTGTTGAGTTTCCGATCGACGTCGGCGGCGCCGACGGCATCGTCGACAGTATTGTTCTCATGAGCTGTTTCCATAACACACTTTACCTCCTCGATTTTGCTATTGGGTATACACGAGACATCCGCTGCCGTCAACAGTAATGCTCCTGATGATCATCCTTATTTTACAAGCTATTACAGCTATTTCATAATTCAAGGAACGAAAAAATATCTTGAAACTTTTATTCTGCTGTGTTAGGCGATATCCGGTTTAAGACTACGCCCACTCTATAAAACCACAGATTTGTAACGATTTGAAAGGAAGTGACAAAGATGACCTCAAATGCAAGCAAGGAATTGAAGATGGCTTACGGCATCGCGATTGTGTTGCTGATCGTGGGTGTTTTAAGCTACACGGCGTTTTCGGCAAAAGCGCCGGACGAACCGCTCCGGATCGTTTTCACGGGTGCAGGGGGTAGCGTCGTGTTTGATCATGCCACCCACGCAGCCGGTTATGACCTTACCTGTACCGCTTGCCACCATCACCCACAGGATCCCGGTGAGGGTGCGGCAATGCTTGCATGCAAGGCCTGCCACGTCATTCCGGATGACGGATCGCTTCCGAAGGCTTGTCTGGATTGTCACGGAGAAGATGAAGTGGGGGTCGAGTCGGTGCCCAAACAGACGGATGCGTTTCATGCCCAATGTATCGACTGTCACAAGGAAATGGGCGCGGGTCCCGTGGAATGCGCCGCCTGCCACGGCTTGTAAGCCTGCGACGATGTACCTTGTCGGATGTAGAGTCCTTTCACCTTAAAAAAGGCTAAAAAAGGGTTGGAGTATGCTGAATACATCATTTTTTGCGAAGAAGCCCCGGTTCGAATACGAGACGGGCGGAAGCACGCCGGCGGAATCCGAGAGCATCCCGATGCCGGATAGGGCGACTTTTTTTCTGAAGAAACCCCTGGACGGCAAGACAGCGATCTCGATCAAGATCGGCGACCGGGTCAAGACCGGGCAGAAGATTTGCCCCTTTCCGGAGACCGACATCTATGCCATCTCCTCCGTGACCGGAACCATCTCTTCCATCACGCAATATACGGGCGATTACGGCCAGGTTTATACCGCCGTATCCGTGATTACGGAAGACAAGGACGATTTTGACGACGGTTTTGCCGCCGCTATCGACGCCGAGGGGATAGAAGCCGCGAAAGCCTACCTTGGCGCCATTCCCGGCGTTCCCGCGACGGACATTTTTTCCAGTACCGATTCTCCCATCGATACCATCGTCATTTGCGGGGTTGAAAAGGATCTGTTGATGGCCACCAATCAGTTCGTGTTGAAGACGAATGTCGCTTTCATGAACGCCGGTATCAGCGCTCTCAAGAAGATCACCGGTGTTCATAAGGTCGTCATCGCACTTCCTCAGAGCCTGATGGCGGATGCCGGCGGCGTCGGCGGAGCGTCCGGCGTCGAGTTGAGGGTGATTGATACGGCATATCCCGCCGCTCTTCCCCGAATGATCATGAAGAATATTATCGGCAAGCCCGTACCGGCCGACAAAACCTGTGAAGATCTGGGTGTCTCCTTCGTCACCGCCGAAGCGGTTGTATCCATCGGGAGAGCGGTTCAGGAGCGGAAGCTCCCTGTCACCAAAACCTTCACCCTGATCAACAAAGATATGAGCAAACGGATGGTCAGCGCCAGAATCGGAACGCCGATGAGCGACATCTTCAAGGCTTTCGACATCACGCTTCTGGAAAAGGACCGCGTCGTCGTCGGCGGCCCTATGACCGGCGCCGCCATTTACGCCGAGGATCATCCCGTGTGCCCCGATACCGATGCCCTGATGATTCAGGACAGCAAGGATATTCCCATGGTGGCCGACACGCCCTGTATCAACTGCGGAGAATGCGTACGGATCTGCCCTGCGGACATACCGGTCAACATGCTGGTTCGATTTCTGGAAGCCAGACAATATGAAGACGCAGCGGACATGTACGATCTCTATTCTTGCGTCGAGTGCGGTCTGTGCAGTTTTGTCTGTGTATCGAAGATACCGATTTTTCAATATATCAGGCTTGCGAAATACGAACTGGACAGGATTCGCAAGGAGGAGGAGGCCGCGAATGTTTAATCAGAAAAAATTTGTCGTTTCCCACGCGCCGTTCTGGCATAACGGCAGCAATATCACCGGGAGAAGCTATAGTATCCTGCTTGCCGCCCTGCCGGCCGTGTTTATCAGCATCTATTTCTATGGATGGTCCGTCATCGGCATCATAGCCCTGTCCATCTCATCCGCCATGTTGTGGGAAGCGGCTTACAACCGCGTTGCCCGTCAGCCGGAAACCATCGTCGACGGCAATGCCGCCCTGATCGGTCTGATGTTTGCCATGTTGTTGCCGCCGACTCTGCCGTGGTGGATAGTGGTTGTGGGGACTTTTTTTGCGGTCATCGTGGGTAAACAGATTTACGGCGGCATTGGCGGGAATCCGTTCAACCCGGCCGTGCTGGCGTTCGCGATTCTGACGGTTTCCTGGCCGGATTATCTCAATTTCAGCGCCGCAGTGGCTCATTATGATGTTGATTTTTCCGTATTCTATCCATTGGCTGCGGTCAAACATGCCGGGCTCCACACCGATCTGTTCAGCGTGAAGGAAGTGGCGGCCTCCTACAACGCCATGGATCTGCTGCTGGGAAAACAGCTGGGCGGCATCGGAGCTACTTTTGGCATTGCCCTGATTCTAGGCGGACTTGTGCTCATTATCCGCGGTTTCATCCGTTGGGAAATTCCGGTTTCGTTTCTCGCAGGGGTATTTTTGACGGCTATGATGTTTTATGCGGTAGATCCTTCCCGGTATGCCTCTCCGGTCTTTCACCTCCTGACCGGATATACGCTGTTCGGGGCTTTTTTCCTGGCTACTGAAGACTCGTCGTCGCCGGTTAATTTCATTCCGATGCTGATCTACGGCGCCCTCGGCGGTGTGATGACCGTTCTGATCCGAAATATCGGTATTTATGCCGACGGCGTGATTTATGCCATACTGGTCATCAACCTCGTAAACCCGCTTCTGGATAAAATCAGACCCAAAGCGCTAGGAAAGGTGGTTTAACGATGCGAGATATGATTAAAATGGTTGTCGTGCTGACGGCTCTGGCCGCCTTTTCCGGAGGACTGCTGGCTGCTGTTCGGGATAACACCAAGGACCAAATCGAGAATCAGCAGCTGACGTTCGTCAAGGGTCCTGCCCTGAAGAGTATTTTCAAGGATGCCTCCAACGATCCGATTTCAGATCGTTTTAAAATCACAGACGGCGATGTTGAACGAAGTATTTTTGTCGGCGTCATTGACGGTAAGCCCAAAGCGGTTGCTCTGGAAAGCTACGGCAAGGGCTATGGTGGCGACGTCGGCCTGATGGTGGGCATCGACATGGAATCCGATACCATTCTGGGCGCCGGAGTGACGACCCATGCGGAAACCCCCGGCATGGGGGCGAAGGCCAAAGAGGACCCGGGCTTTGCTGAACAGTTCAAGGGTGCATCGGTCAAGGACCCGGTTAAAATAACGGGTGACGGTGGAAGCATCAACGCCATCAGCGGTGCGACAATCACCTCCCGCGCCGTGTGTGCTGCGGCCACGGATGTCGGGGCGATCTATACCCGGCTGAAGCCCCAGATTGAGGAAAACCTTAAAGCCTTAAACAAATAGAGGGAGAGAATACCGATGGCCAAGTCAATCGCTCAAGAATTTGTCAAGGGATTGTGGGACGAGATACCGCCGTTTCGGCTGGTCCTCGGCCTCTGTCCTGCCCTAGCCGTTACCAAATCGGTTGAAAACGGCATCGGCATGGGGCTGGCGACGACCTTCGTGCTCGTGGGCTCCAACCTGCTGGTATCCATGTTGCGAAAGGTTATTCCTTCCAAGGTCCGCATCGCATGCTTTATCATTGTGATCGCCACCTTCGTCACTGTTGTCGAACTGCTCATGCAGGCTTTCACCTATCCACTGTTTTTGAAGCTGGGTATCTTCATTCCGCTCATCGTTGTCAACTGCATTGTTCTCGGGCGTTCAGAAGCCTTTGCCGCCAAGAATCCGGTACTCCCATCCATGGCGGACGGCCTCGGAATCGGTATCGGGTTTACTCTGGCCCTGGGGGCGTTGGGCGCCGTACGGGAAATTCTGGGCTATGGGACCGTTTTGGGATACGATGTGTTCGGTCCTTCCTATGAGCCGTTTTCCTTCATGGTTGAGGCCCCTGGCGCTTTTGTCGGTCTTGGACTGATGCTCTGTCTCATGAACCTGGTTGGAAAAAAATAGGAGAAGATAGATGGGTGACTATATCGTCCTTGCCGTAAGCTGTATCCTCGTCAACAATATTCTCTTGGCCCAATATCTGGGGAACTGCCCGTTTATGGGAACCTCCAAGAAGATGGAAACGGCGGTGGGAATGGCCATGGCCGTCGTGTTCGTCCTCGTGATGGCCGGCGTTATCACCTGGATCGTGGATACCTACGTTCTCAAACAATTTGAGCTGGAATATCTTAGAACCATATCCTTTATCGTGGTCATCGCATCCTTGGTTCAGTTCGTGGAGATGTTTCTGAAAAAAAGTATTCCGGCCCTATATGCGGGTCTTGGCATATTTCTGCCCCTGATCACCACCAACTGTGCGGTAATGGGTGTCTGTCTGATCAATATTAATGAAGAATACACCTTTATGCAGGCGCTGGTCGCGTCCTTTGCCTACGCGGTAGGCTTCGGCCTGGCCCTCGTGCTGTTTGCCGGCGTGCGTGAGCGAATTCTCCTGGCAAGGGTTCCTAAGCCGCTTCAGGACACCTCCATTGCCCTGGTGACGGCGGGGATTCTTTCCCTGACATTTTTCGCCTTCAAGGGAATGGTTTAACGGCAGGTTTCCGCCTGGCAGATTATTCCAGCGGAAAAGGCTGAAACGGAGTTATATAGAGGAGTAAACATCGTGACGGAAGCTATTTTAGTCATGTTGGGATTCGGTGCCGTATGCGGCACGGTTCTAAGCCTTGCGTCAAAAATCTTTTATGTCTATGAAGATCCTCGCATCGCCGAGGTCGAAGCCAATCTCGCGGGCGCCAACTGCGGCGGTTGCGGATATGCCGGATGCTCGGCGG
>NZ_JBFXGG010000006.1:0-62090 GCF_050178255.1 Desulfococcus sp.
CATAAAAAAAATGTCCAGCAGCACCCGAAACATCATACCCGGGGCGGGAATTGGGTCGGGGGTTGGAATGAGCTCGAATGGGTTCATGTGGCAACTCCTGAACGTTGATGCCTTGAATGTGTCGGTTATAACGCTTTGTCGGCAAGATCGGCAACAGTGCAATCGACGATGTTGCCGTCAAGGTAGATTGTTAGAGATGCGTTATCATCGGCAAGGGGTTTTATCAAGGCTTTTGTAGGGGCATCGGCAATTGGGGTCAACGCCCATGCGGCAAGACCCCGATGAAAGGAATCGGCGGAAGCCAGAAACGGCGTAATGTACGGTGCGGCGTACTCAACGAGACCGGAACGGGCATGGGCGAGTCGACCGATGCCCCAGAGAAGACCGCGCTGAAGAATGGGATGTTCCAGAAAATTGCCGTCCGTCATGACATAGGAAATCAGAATCCGATGATATTCCTCGGCCAGCCGACGATTTCGTGCGGTGATGTCGCCCATGGCTTCCGGGCACCCCCATCCGATGCCGCCTGATTCGTCATTGAGTTGCCACATCATTCGGCGGATAACGACTCTGGCCGATTCGACGGCCCCGCTGTCCGCCATTTCCGATACCACGATACCCATGGCAGATATGGCCCGCCAGAATACGATATCGTTACCGAAAAAAAAGGAAAAAAGAGGGCCGATGACCTGTCGATGGGGATAGCGTCGGATGCCCTCAACGGCGTTATCGAAACGCTTTTCGCGTAACAGCTCCGAGATCTCCTTTTTGAGTGTTCGACTACCGATTCGACTACCGATTTTTTTCGCTGCCATGGAACCTGCCTTAAAAAGCCTTGTCGGCCCGAGTCTATCTGCGGCCGGGAATAGGATATGAGATCATCACCTTTTAAAAGGTGATGATCTCATATCCGTCTTTTTGGAAACGGGCCATGCCGGGATGGCCGTTCATGTCGTTGAGCAAGGGGAGATCTTGCGCCTTGGCGGCGTTCAACGTGCCCATTTTTCTGGAACAGGCTTCGCAGACGCCCCCCACCAGACCTGCGGTCCGAGCTTTTTCCCAGAGACCGTTCAAAGGATGATCCGCAGCTGCCAGGACAGGCGTCAAGCCCGTCGCGGCGCCCTCCACAATGATCAGGACGTCGTCGCCTCCCGATTTCATATCGAGAGCGTTCAAAAGGACGTGGGTGAAGCACATGGGGTCTCCGTTGAATACGAAAACAGCAATCTTTTTCATAGGCCAAAACCTCCTGATCGATAGTGACGAGGCTGTCCCAATGTCGGATTATTCTGTCCAGGAAATGCAGTCTTCAGGACAAAGGGCGATGGCCTCATCCACCTCGGCTTCGGGATAGAATTCAAGGTCCGCCACCTGAATAAAACCGAGATCGTTAAAACTGAAAACGGTCGGGCTTACCGCGATGCATGCCCCACATCCATTGCAGGCACTTAAATCTATTTCAGGTCTTCTCATGAGTGATTTCCGGAAGCCTTGACGGCCGCCGCAATCTGTCGGCCGAAGGCAACACATCTTTCTATTGCGTCGTTATCCGGGACGTATTGATGCTTAAGCCCCGGGGCGACCATATTGAATTTCATTCCGGCCAATTCCTTTTCCAGAATTTTGACGGATTCACCGCTCCATCCGAAGGAGCCGAAGGCTGCTCCAATCCTGTTTTGCGGTTTGAGTCCTTTCATATAGGTCAGAAAATCAGCCACTGTCGGAAAAATACCGTTGTTCAGGGTGGGGGAGCCCACCACTATCGCCCTGGCGTCACAGACCTCCGTCATGATGTCGCTGCGGTCGTGCTCCCGCAGTTTCATTGGACGAACATCGATGCCTTCGGCATGGAGACCGTCGGCGATCGAGAGGCCCATTTGCTCAGTGCTGTGCCACATGGTGTCGTAGACCACAACGGCTTTGTCATCCAGCTCCTCCTGGCGGCTCCATCGGGTGTAGGCATCGATGATACTTGACGGTTTTCGCCACATCACGCCGTGATCAGGGCAGATCATGCGGATATCCAGACCCATCTTGATCACTTTGTCAATCAGTTTCAGAATCAACGGCGCGTAAAGAAGAAGAATGTTGGCGAAATATTTTTTGGCATGAAACATGATCTTCTCGCCGACCCTATCGTCGAACTGTTCATGGCCGGCATAGTGTTGGCCAAATGCGTCACTGGAAAATAGAATTTTGTCCTCTTTGAGATAGGTGAACATGCTGTCCGGCCAGTGCAGCATTCTCGTCTCGATGAAGCTGTATGTCTTGTCCCCGAGCACGAGATCTTCTCCCTCCCGGATTTCCTGGAGATTGAAAGCGTCCACGAAGTGACGGGACAGATTTTTCTTCCCCATGTTGGAACAATATATGGGCTTGTCCCGACCGATCAAATTCATGACATGAGGCAAGGATCCACTGTGATCCATCTCCGTGTGGTTGCTGATGACAACGTCGATTTCAGACGGATCAACGATGCCGGCGATGTTTCTGAGAAACTGATCGGCGAAGTTTTTTTTGACCGTATCGATCAGGACGGTTTTTTCCCCGAGAACCAGAAACGCGTTGTAGCTGGTGCCCATGTGTGTCGAGTATCCGTGAAAATCCCGGATGGTCCAGTCGATGACGCCGACATCATAGACCCCTTTGGCAATTTGAACCGGTTTCATGCTTTTCCCTTGTGTGTGTTATGCGGTTTGATGAAACAGTGCAACGGAAAAAGGCAATGCCCTTGACACCGTTGGATTTGGCGAAAAGGGCATCTGAATCGATCTATAACACTTAAACGTGATAAACCGAAGGACTACAGGCTATTCTTCAACCTCAAAATCGCTTTTGCCTGCGCCGCAAATCGGACATTCCCAGTCATCCGGCACGTCCTCAAATGCCGTTCCGGGGGCGACGCCGTTGTCCGGATCGCCTTCCGCGGGATCGTAGACATAGCCGCAAATGGTGCATACGTATTTTTTCACTGATGCCTCCTGTTTGTTGTTTGAACGGTTAAATGTTACGGTTAGGTGTCCAACTGGTCGATCAGCTCCGAGACACGCTTTTCGGTTTCATCCCGGAGAATTCTTATGGAATCGATATCCTCTCCTTCCGGGTCTGGAAGGTCCCACGCGATTCTCGCCGCATCCGGTGTCGTCTCGATATCGTCACATCCCATGGTAACGATCATGTCAGGGCAGCCGGCCTCGACAGCCGCTTCGATGGATGCGGGAATCCGAAACCCCATGTCGATGCCCTTCTCGGCCATGACGTCTTCCACCAAGGGGTCGACCTTATCGGCAGGGTCTTTCCCGCCACACATCACTTCGATTTTGTCTCCACCCATCAATTGGGCGAACGCGGCGGCGATTTGACCTCTCGCGGCATTCCGGCGACTTGCAAAGAGAATTTTCTTGCGGCCCGTATAGGGCTTGAGCAGCTCGCCAACCGCTGCGGCCACATCATCGCGGACACCCGGATGGCGCGCCATGTCCCCCCGATGCTCGATCTGCCAGTAGTAGAGGCTCCCCGAATATTGAGCACCAACAGCGTCGAAAAAATATTTGGCCGTCAGGTCGACGCCCAGGAACAGGTTCTTGCCTTTGGTGGCGCCCTGACAAAGCATGAACCCGCGACGCATTCGCCGGTTGGGGTCGGTCAGCTTCAACCGGTAATTCCGCGCCCACAAGGTCTGCGAGCGGTCGATCAGGGCCTTGAGCTGAGCGGTGACATTATAAAAAAATACAGGAGATGCCGGTACCACCACATCCGCCTTCCGAAGCAAAGGATAAATCTCGGGACCCATGTCGTCCTTGATGGGGCAGAAACCCTTCCTCTCGCAGGTCGTGAACTCCTTGCAAGGTTCGATGTGTTTCCGGCAGACATCGACGATGTGGGTTTGAGCGCCATATTTTTGAGCCTCTGTCATGAACAGTGACAACAAAAATTCGGTGTTGCTCTTTTTACGAGGGCTTCCCTGTAGTCCAAGTACGAACATCTTGAGGTTTCCTTTATCCTGGTTCAGTAAGCATCTTCTGCGGCAAGGTCCGCCTTTGTCACCTTCCCTTTGAAAAGATTGTAGGCCCAGATCTGATAGGCCAAAATGATGGGAATGAAAATGATGACCACGGTCAGCATGATCTTGAGCGTAAGGGGACTTGACGAGGCGTTCAGGGCTGTGATGTCGGCCGCCCTGTCCACGCTGGAAGGCAGCATGTTCGGAAACAGCCCGATGAGGCCGAAAAAGGTGCAGCAGATGATGGCCAGAGCCGATGAAAACCACGCGGTGAAATAGGCTTTTTTAATCAAAAACCACTTGACCTGAAGGAAAGCCGCAAGGTTGATCAGCACGAGCAGAAACAACACCGGGTTGGCATAATAGTTGTCGTAAAGTCGGGTTTCGAACCTGGTGGCGGTCAAAAAAAGGAGTGCAACCGCTATAAGTATCCACCAGAGGCCGTGGGCGGTGCGAACGGCCCGATCATGCAGGTCGCCGTCGGATTTGATGGATAGCCACAAAGCGCCGTGCTCCAGAAAAAGAAAGAGAAACAACAGACCGCCCAGAAGGCCGTAACCGTTCAGGAGGCTGAAAAGGTTGCCGTGGTAAATGCCTTCCGCATCGATGGGGATCCCTTTGAAGAAATTGGCGAAGGCCACCCCGAATAAAACCGCAGGGACAACACTCCCGAAAAATACACAGAAATCCCATACCTGGCGCCATATCACGTTTTCCACTTTCCCACGGAACTCCATTGCAACACCCCTGAGGATCAGTGCAAAGAGAATCAACATCAGCGCCGAGTAGAGCGCGGAAAACATGGTGGCGTAAAGAATGGGAAAAGCGGCGAAGGTGACCCCGCCCGCTGCGATCAGCCAGACCTCGTTGCCGTCCCACAGAGGTCCCATAGCATTGAGCATGACTCTTTTTTCGGTGTCGTTTTTAGCGAGAAACGGCATTAGCGTGCCGATGCCGAAATCAAAACCGTCGGTGACGAAAAAAATAGCCCACAGCAGCCCCCATAGAAAAAACCATGTAATCTGCAATTCCATGTTTACACCTCCTCTTCGACCGGTACCGGTCCTTTTTTAGCATTTTGCGCCATCAGATAGAAACCTGCGGCACCCAGAAGGCCGTATACGAGTATAAAACCCGCAAGAGATATGGCCACCTGGACCGGATCCACGGGAGAAGCGGCATCAGCCGTTTTCATCATGCCATAGACGATCCACGGCTGGCGACCCACTTCGGCCAGAATCCAGCCAAGCTCGTTGGCAACGTATGGCAACGGTATGGAAAACATGATGATTTTGAGGAAAAGAGGGAATTCGGTCAGGCGGTTGCGCACGAACAGCCCCACCAGCGTGATGAAGATAAAGTAGGTGCCGAGTCCCACCATTCCCTTGAATGCCAGGGAGGAAATGAATACGGGCGGCCGGTCTTCCTTGGGGAATTCCTTGAGACCCCGCACTTCCGCGTCGACATTTTTGAACGCTAGAAAACTGAGGAGGCCTGGAATCTTTCCAATTTCAATGAGGTTGGCTTCTTTCTCTTCGTCCGGAATGGAAAAGAGATAGACGGGGGCCTTGGGTTGCGTTTCCCAGAGGGTTTCCATGGCGGCGAGTTTTGCGGGCTGGACTTCGGCGACATGAGCGGCATGGAAATCCCCATGAACGACCACGAGGACGGCAGCGACGAAGCCGGTGAACAGGGCGATTTTAAAGGAGCGGGTGAAGAATTCCACCTGTTGTTTTTTCAGTAGATGGAACGCGCTGATGCCCATCACGAAGAAAGCGGTAAGAACAAAAGCGCCGGCGATGACGTGGAGGAAAATCATCCACCCAAACTTGTTGAGCACAACCTGAAGGAAACTCACCAACTCGGCGCGACCGTTTTGAATGTCAAATCCCACGGGATGCTGCATCCAGCCGTTGGCGATCAGTATCCATACCGCGGAAAGAGTAGACGCGCCCGCAATCAGCCACATGACGGTTGCATGGGCTTTTTTCGAGAGCTTCCGCCATCCGAAGACCCAGACGCCGATCATGGTGGACTCCAGAAAAAAGGCTGCGGTGGCTTCGATGGCCAGAAGAGAGCCGAACACATCACCAACATAGGCGGAATATCCGGACCAGTTGGTACCGAATTGAAATTCCAGGGTAATTCCTGTGACAACACCAACGGCGAAGTTGATCAGAAAAAGCTTTCCCCAGAACTTGGTCATGGCGAGATAGGTTTCGTCTCCGGTTCTGACGTACTGGGTCTCCATATAAGCCACGAGAGTGGAAAGGCCTATTGTCAGCGGGACAAACAGAAAGTGAAAGATGGTTGCGGCAGCGAACTGCAGGCGCGATAGCAGCACGACATCCATAGCTTCTCCTTAGGAAAGATCGAGAGGTTGGTTTTACAAAGGTATCCGCTTATCGGGTTCTTCCCCGACCATTCCCCAAACCGCCCCTGTCGGAGCAGATTGGGGAATGGTACAGAGTGATGGAACTATGTATGAAGTCCGGCCGGTTATCGGGGAGTGTCCGATTTTGCCGAGCCGTCCAGCGTGCATTGGGTGAAATCGATCGTTTTACCGCACTTGTCACAGGTGTGGGGACGATCGAATTCATCGGAGAAAATTTCCTTGGTCTCTCCGCATTCAGGACATTTGCAGCTGAAGGACTGAAGGTTCTTGAATTGCTCGAATCCCGGGCAGTGTTGAGGGGTGCTGGTCATGATGTTCTCCTTGGTTGTTCAGGTGATGCATTTAAACCGCCGGCGACCAAACGCCATCTACAACCAAAGGCGATGCCGCCGGCGACTCGAATCACTGGATCCTTTTGTCCACATCCGTCTTGGAACAATCCGGTGTGTAACAGGTATTATCTATAAACGCGCAAGGTTGATGACAACTGGAACATTTTCCGGGAGGCTGTCCGGTTCCGAGCACGCATCCGCAATTCCGACACGTCCGATGGTCATGGCAACCTCCTTTATTGAGCCTCAATTACTCAATGATCAGGCTTTCCATAGGCCGTGAAGGTTGCAGTACTCGCGTGCCGAAACCTGATTCGCGGCAATGTGGAAAACGGCTTCGGGGGCGTCTCCGGGTTTGAGAAATTCACGATATGCCTTACCGTCGGCGATGAGTTCGATCCATTGGATATAATGCTTCTCCTCCATGGGGTGTGCGACGCTTCCCACGGTCACTTTGAAGCCGTTATCAACCTTTTCGATGACCGGCACATGTTTTTCCTTGGCGGCATCCACGGTATTTTCAGTCATCAATTTCATGGGCTTGCCGCAACAGACCAATTCGCCATCACCGCCTTCCAGGACCTCTACAATATTTCCACATGCCTCACATTTGTAGACTTCCAGCCTTTTTGCCATAGTGGTTCTCCTTTCTGTTGATTACGGCAATAGATAGGCATCCCCATCAAGGGATGCACAACTCTCCTCCTCAAGCGCATATCCGGAGGCGGCATTGCGCGCCGATCTCGATCACATCGGCAGAATGTTCCGCCCGCACAGCGCATACCCGCTATTGTTGTTGATGCGCCTGTATATCCAACTCTTCTTACATTTTATTGGTTGACGTTGTAAAGCGCTTTGTTTCATATTAAAGAACTCGACTTTCGACTGTCACAGGCCGTATCCTCCCGGCACCGCTTTCCGGTCACCATCATGAAAGTCGAAAGTTGAATAGAGAAGCTTCATTTATATCATCTCCGCGTAATTTTTCAACGCGTCGGGAGAAACCATGCTAAGGTTCGGTTGTCTATCGCGAGGGCGGATCAGGGATACGCTCCGCAGCATCGCCTGTTATTGCCGAACTCTAAATAGGAACAATTCCTAATTAACAAATATCCAGCTTTGTTTCAAGGATTTTATTCTGTACTGTTTTGACGGTCGGCCTCATAAGACCCTTTTTGAGGTATCTGTAATCGATTTGACGACAGGCTGTCGGGTACGGGAGGCTTCGATCTGAAAACGGTCGTTTTTGATGAACAGTTTTAGCCCCGTGTGGGAAGAGACAGGGTGTGCGGTTAATGAACACGGATGAAATCTACAAGACATTGGTCAAGACAGATCCTTTCGAAATACTGGCACCGGAGGTTTTGGCCGCACTTGCCGAAAAAGTGGAGGTCAAGACTTATGCAGCCAACACTTATGTCTTCAAGACAGGAACGCCAAGCCTGGATGTGCTTTTCATCATCCATTCGGGGCTTGCCGAAACGGTTGTTGTCAATGACAAGGGATCAGAAATGGTGATCGGTCTCCGGCGCCCCTATGATTTTTTCGGCGAAACCGTCGTTCTTTCTCAACAGTGCTATCCAGGGGCCGTTCGGGCCAAAGAGAAACTGGTTTGCTGCCTTGTCCATCGTAAAGACCTCGAAAAATTGATTTACGATCATCCTGAGTTCTGTGGTTTTTTCAACGTCTTGTTGGCGGAGAGAATGCGGTTGCTTTACGAGGTGCTGGTGGAGGAGCACTCCAAAGGAGGGTATTCGGGAATCAGTCAGATGGAGCCCGAGTTTTTCAAGAAGCGGGTCAGCGAGGTGATGGCACATCCCCCCATCACCTGTCGCGTCGACGATCGGGTCACGGCGGTTTCCAATATTATGGCGGACAGGGACATCAGTGCCATTGTCGCTTTGGATCGCGAAAACAGACCGCGCGGGATTCTGACGGAAAAAAATCTTGTCAAGTATCTCATTGCCAAGCAGACTTATCCGGTAGAAACCTGCCGGGTTGACAACATCATGTACAGCAATCTGGTGGAAATCAGCCCTCATGCCTTCATCGGTCAGGCTCTGGTCGCCATGATGCGCAGCAAAACCAAAAACCTCATTGTAATGGAACGGGGAAACCTCGTGGGCGTGGTCACGCTGGTGGATCTTATTAAAACACAGAGCACCGGAACGCTCCTTCTGACGAAGGACATCGAATCTCAGCCGGATGTGAGAGGGCTTGCGATGGTCAGCCGGGAAATCGACAATATTCTGAATGTCATGATCGAGGAAAACGCCTCCGCCGCGGAAATCTTCAACGTGATGTCGGAACTCTATGAGCGCATGACCCGGAGGGTCATCCAACTTTCCGAGGAACGCATGAAATTGAATGGCTGGGGGCCGCCGCCGGTGGAGTATTGCTTTATCAACATGGGGAGCGCCGCAAGGTATGAGCAGGCACTTCCCACCGACCAGGACAATGCCATCGTGTATGCCGATCCGGAAGATGCCGATGCAGGCAACGTTGACGCCTATTTCAAAACGTTTGCCGAGTTCATCGTTGAGGCGTTGGCACAATGCGGCGTTGGAAGATACGGCCTTGAGGTCATGGCAGATAATCCGAAATGGCGACGTTCCCTCGGTCAATGGATGATGCTGATCGATCAATGGATGACGCAGCCCGACCGAGAACTGGATAAAATTATCGGACATCTTTTTGACTTCCGACCGGTATGGGGAAATATGGCATTGGGGGAAGCCCTCAGGGAAAAGCTTTTCCAGGCGATCGAATCGGGGATCGGCAAAAATCGGTTGGGGGAGGGGAATTCCGCCGAGTATCACCTCCCCATCAGTTATCTCGGCACGTTCATTACCGAGAGGGGTGGACCGCACAAAAACGAGATGAACCTCAGGGCGTCGGCCATCCTGCCGATGGTCAACGGCATACGGCGAAAGGCCCTTGCCAACCGAATTATCGAATCGTCAACGTTGGGACGACTTGCCCAATTGGCCGACGCCGACGTGCTTTCGGAAAAGGACGCCAGATTTTTTCAAAGGAGTTTCGAGGACCTGATGATGCTTAATATCCGGGAAAATCTGAAAGAACTCAAACAAGGAAAGCGTCCGGACGATTATATCGATCCTTACAGCTTGAGAAAAAGGGAGCGGGTCGCGCTCAAGGACGCCCTTGCCGGGGTATCGACTCTCCTGGATATGCTTCGGGAGGAATAATGCCGGCAAGGGGGCGATATGATCCTTTGTGGTGGGACTTTCGCCCGTGAAGGCTGCTCTTTAATAGAATGCCATTCAGTTTGTAAAGAAACGGCAAAAAACATATTGACAACCTACGCTGTGAGCGGGTAAAATGGCTTTCAGAATAAGATCGAGCGCTCGTTCAAAAAGAAGTGAGCGTGTTTTTTATGTCTCGATTAAAAGACCGAGCGCTCGCTCATATTTTGGCTTAAAGGGGGTGAAGAGATTATCAAACGATGAGCCTTGGTTTTCGGGGTTGACGGATGGAGTATTTGGAGATGTTCAAGCGACAGGGAGATATGAATGGGCCAGACGCACAACATGGCGGATTATGACGAGGTCTACCGATCCTTCAGGTACAGGGTTCCCGAGCATTACAATTTTGCCGGTGACGTTATCGACAAATGGGCCGAACATCCGAATAGGCTGGCCATGTGGTGGGTGGACGACAATGGTCTCGAAGTCAAAAAAACCTTCCGGGAATTGAGCATCATTTCTAAAAGACTGGCAAACGCCTTAACGGACCAGGGCGTCAAACCGGGCGACGTAGTCATGCTGATTCTTCAAAGAAACATCGAGTGGTGGGAAGCGGTTACGGCGTGCATTCGAATGGGGGCCGTGGTGGCGCCCGGGACCACGCAGCTGACCGCCAAAGATCTCAAGTTCCGCGCTCAGAAAGCCGAGGCTGTCTGTATCATCACAAATCCGGAGGTTGCCGAGAGATTCGACTCGATTGCGGATGAGTGCCCTTCCGTCGTATCCAGGATCGTTATATCCAATACCGTGGAGGGATGGTCGTTTTACGACGATATCGTAGCCCGGGGATCCGATGTGTTTCTCACCGCCGAAACGTCGAGTCGGGACGGCTGTATCCTCTATTTTACCTCGGGAACCACGGGGCTTCCCAAAATGGCGCTTCACACCCACGCATCCTATCCCATCGGCCATTTCACCACGGGGAAATATTGGCTGGATCTTCGCGAGGACGACCTCCACTGGAACATCAGCGACACCGGATGGGCAAAGGCTGCCTGGAGCAGCTATTTTGGCCCATGGATTTGCGGTTCTGCTTTGTTCATTCATCATACCAATCGGTTTGATCCCTTGAAAACCCTGGAATTTCTGTCTCGGTATCCGGTGACGACGCTCTGCGGCGCGCCGACCGTATACCGAATGTTCGTGTTGCAGGATCTGAGTCGTTTCACGTTTCCGAACCTTCGCCATTGTGTCGCCGCCGGCGAACCTTTGAATCCCGAGATCATCGAGGCATGGAAGACGGCCACCGGCTGTACCATACGAGACGGGTACGGCCAGACGGAAACCGTTCTGTTGTGCGGCATGTTTCCCTGCATCGAACCGAGATTCGGGTCCATGGGTAAACCTTCGCCCGGCATCGATCTCGATGTCATAGATGGTGAAGGACATGTCGTACCACCCAATACCGAAGGAGATATCGCCATTCGCGTAGCGCCCCATCGGCCGCTGGGATTGTTCAGAGAGTACTGGAAAGAGTCGGAAAGAACCGCATCGGCCTTCGAGGGTGACTGGTATTTGACGGGAGACCGGGCCTACAAGGATGATGACGGATATTTCTGGTTCGTAGGCAGGTCTGATGATGTCATTTTGACCTCCGGATATCGCATTGGTCCGTTTGAGGTGGAAAGCGCCCTGATTGAGCACCCCGCCGTCGCGGAGTCGGCGGTTGTATCCAGTCCCGACGAAACCCGCGGTGCGGTGGTGAAAGCTTTCGTCATTCTGGCACCCGGATACACCGGAAATGACGTACTGGTAAAGGAGTTGCAGGACCATGTCAAGAAGGTCACCGCACCCTATAAATACCCCCGGAAAATAACGTTTGTCGAATCGCTTCCCAAGACGATCAGCGGCAAGATCCGAAGGGTCGAACTGAGAAGCATGGAGTGGGGAAAGGCGTAATTCAGTAGAGGAGTTTTTCATCAATTTGAGGGGTATGGGTCCGGTTGGGGAGACCGGCGTATCCCCACCTACATCCAAGGGAGGAACGTATGGCACAAGCAGATGTTGTTCAACCTGGAAGTTCAATCAAAACCGAAGCAAAACAAGCGGCCGCCCACGGGGAACTGACCGCCCGCTGGGGGCAGCCCCTCACCGGCATCATTTCCCTGGCTTCGTTTACGGCTATCGCCTGGGTTCTCTGGTACATCTTCAGCGATCCCCGGGGACCGGTGGGTTTATTCCCGTATCCGTTTGTCATGTATCTGGCCATGATGATCCTGGTAGGCCTCTACCAGCATATGTTTCTCGGCGACTGGCCCTTTGAGAAGCTGCCTCAACCCACCCGGGGAATCGTCCAGACGATCCTGAACCTCATCATCGTATGGTTCATGATTCATGTCGTTTTCTACCGGGTCCTGGGGCTCGGGTTCAATTTTCTAAGTCAGAGCAACCTCGAGACACTCGCGGCTGCGGGACAGACCGGCGCTTTGGATCTGGCCGCCATGCAGGCCAACCACTTTGCAGAGAGCGCCGTTGTTTGTTTCGTGTTGATCGGTTTCTACAGTTACCCCTTTGTCACCATCCTGTTCGGCAAATGGCCCATTCGGCCCAGCGACCTTCCCCAGCCCCAGGCCGGTCTGGCGGAAATCGCATGGTGCTCCATGTGGACTATGTTCTTTTATGCGGTCTTGATCGTGCCTTTCTGGGGTCAGGTCTTCGGTGTAGCGTTTGGAAGTTCTTACGGCCTGAATACGCCCTGGTGGGGTGGTATATCCGGGATCACCCATGTCCATTGGGTCTTCGGCTGGTGGGAATGGATGATCATCATCCTGTTCATGACGCCCAATGTCTGGCGTATGAAGCCCTGGAGCCTCATCAGCCTGCCGCAACCATGGAAAGGTTTGATTTCATTTGTAATCAATGTTTGTTTAGCGTACCTCATCGCCCTGTTCTGTGTCAAGATCGCCCCGTTGTGGCTGCCCCATGACGTTATCCATCACCTGCAAGAGGCGAAACCCGAGAATGCCGAACTGCTTCGGTTCCTTTGGTATCACGCCGCGGAAATCGCCGGATTTACCCTGATCCCGTTTCTGGCGTGGCATCATTATTTTGACGACATGGTTCCCATGGCGGACAAGGATTCCTGGGCGGCCTTCTGGTTCAGGACCGTGGGCGTTCTGGTATTCTGCGCCATCGGCTACATCATTTTCTATTATATCGGCTGGGGAGATTGGGCTCTCGGGAATCCGCACTGGGATCACAAATTCGTTCACGGCGAGTCCCTCATCTGGAACTTCTGGTGGATCATTCCCCTGCTCTGGAACGAATGGTTCTTCCATAAGTGGCCGTTTTATACCCATGAAGGTCATTGATTGAAGGCATAATTCAGCGCCGGCGGGGACGTTACCGCCGGCGGTTTTTCTGAGAAGTTTGATCCAACGGCAATGAACGAAGGAGGAATGAGATGACACTGGAAGAGATCAAGCAAGCGGTGCTGAAGTTGAGTCCGGCAGACCAGAAGCGGTTGATTCTTGAGGTCGTTCCCGAGATTTGGGGCGAGGCCTGTAAAGATGAAGCGTGTGTGCTCAAAATTCGCAGTCTGGTGGACGAGGATACGGTCAAAAAATATCGCCAGCAGCACATGAATGGCATCTAGGGGAGAGGAAAATCCGCATGTCCGACAAAAGCGTCTATTATGATATCCTGACACCTGTTCATTTCATCAGCCGGTCTGCCGCTGTGTATGATGATAAAATCGCCGTCATTTATGGGGACAAAAGTTATTCCTACACGGAGTTCTATCAACGCGTGAACCGTTTGGCCAGCGCGCTTAAGAAGATCGGCATCGGCAAAGGGGACAAGGTGGCGTTCATCTGCCCCAACACCCCACCCATGCTGGAAGCCCATTATGCCGTTCCCATGATCGGCGCGGCCCTGGTCAGTATCAACATCCGCCTGTCTGCAGGAGAGATCGCTTATATCATCGATCACTCGGACGCCAAGGCCGTGTTTGCGGACAATGAATTCGCCGAACTCGTTGCGCCTGTTACCGGTGAACTGCCCAAGGTCAAGACCTATGTCAATATCTGCGATATCAGCCGGGATCGACCCCTGGACGGCATGGAATACGAGGAATTTCTGAACACCGGATCCCCCGACCCCATCGTGCCGGATATCGATGACGAATATCAGGTGAGCACCATCAATTATACCTCCGGCACCACGGGTCGGCCTAAAGGGGTGATGTACCACCATCGGGGGGCTTATCTCAACGCTCTGGGCGAACAACTGGAGTTCGGGACCAACAGCCGATCGATCTATCTCTGGACCCTTCCCATGTTTCATTGCAACGGCTGGTGCTTCACCTGGGGGATTACCGCCATGGGCGCTACCCACCTGTGCCTTCGTAAGGTGGTACCGGAAGAGATCTATCGACTGATCCGGGAAAAAGGGGTGACGCACCTCTGCGCTGCGCCGACGATTCTGATCGGCATGTCCACCTATGCCACTCAGCACAATATAAAATTGGATCATCGCCTTGAGATCATGACGGCCGGAGCGCCCCCGGCACCGACGGTTATCCAGAACATGGAGGACATCGGCGCCAATATTACCCAGACGTATGGACTGACCGAAGTTTTCGGCCCCCACAGCGTATGCCAGTGGCAGGCAAAATGGGATGACCTCCCCCTTGAAGAGAGAGCGCAGATCAAGGCTCGGCAGGGCGTTCCCTATATTGTCGCCATGTACATGGATGTCGTGGATCCCATTACCATGCAGCCGGTCCCCAGGGACGGACAGACCATCGGCGAGATCGTCATGCGGGGCAACAACGTGATGCTCGGATATTACAAGGACCCGGAGGCGACTGCGGAAGCCTTCAAGGGCGGGTGGTTCCACAGCGGCGACCTGGCTGTCATGCATCCGAACAATTACGCCCAGATCATGGACCGGAAAAAGGACATTATCATCAGCGGCGGCGAGAATATCTCGACGGTGGAGGTGGAAAACATCATTTACAAGCATCCCGATGTCATGGAGGTGGCCGTCATTCCCATCCCCGATGAAAAATGGGGCGAGGTTCCCAAGGCATTCGTCGTTCCGAAGCCCGGCAGCAATCCTTCCGCTGAAGACATCATCAGTTTCTGCAAAGAGAACCTTGCGCGGTTCAAAGCCCCGAAATCCGTGGAATTTGGAGAACTTCCCAAAACCGCCACCGGCAAAATTCAGAAATTCAAGCTGAGGGACAAGGAGTGGGCAGGACGAAAGCGGAAGGTGAACTGATTTTGCTTTCGTGGTCACGTTTGAATAATACGAGGGATGAAATGGACGTGAAGTTTGCCGTATCTCCGGGAATTCGCGTCCGATTTTATATTTAACGGAACGAAAACGGATCGTTGTCCTTCGCATCGAAAAAAGCAACGACAATATCCTGCTCGGACCCACGAAATTGAGGGAGAAGTGTTATGCAGCTACCACAGTTTGAAGTCGGTAAAACCACCATCGGTCAATTGGTCGATCTGGTTGCGGACCAGTTTGGCGACAGCAAGGCATTGATGTATCACGACTACGGGATCGACTATACCTATCGGGATTTTCAAAAGGTCTGTAACGATGTTGCAAAAGGGTTCATGGCCCTCGGGGTAGAAAAGGGAGAGCACATCGCCATATGGGCCAACAACGTTCCGGAATGGGTGCTGTCCCAGTTCGGTACCGGAAAAATGGGCGCTGTCCTGGTCACCGTCAACACCAGCTATCGCAGTTTTGAGCTGGAGTATCTGATGAAACAGTCCGATGCTACGACGCTTGTGCTGATCAGCGGGCTTCGGGAGCCTGACGAGTACCTCAAGGTTGTCTACGATGTCTGTCCCGAGCTGAAGGATTGCGAGCCCGGGAAGCTCGAAAGCGCCAGACTCCCGAAGTTGAAAAATGTGGTCCTCCTGTCCAAGGAGCGCCAGCCGGGAATGTTTATCTGGGACGACGTTATTGAAATGGGGCGTTCCATTTCCGATGCCGAGCTCAAAGCGCGGCAGGATTCGATGGATCCTCATGACGTGATCAATATGCAGTATACCTCGGGGACCACCGGATATCCCAAAGGCGTTATGTTGACCCACACCAACTTGATCGGCAACGCAAAGAGCATGGCTGAGTGCATGGCGTTGTCATCGAAAGACAACCTTTGTATAACGGTTCCTTTTTTCCATTGTTTCGGCTGCGTTATCGGTACATTGTGTTCCGTTGTTTCGGCCACCTGCATGTCGCCGGTGCCGTCATTTTCAGCCAAGGCGGTGTTGGAGGTTGTCGAGCGCAACAAATGTACGGCGCTTCACGGTGTTCCGACCATGTTTATCGCAGAACTCGAGGAGATGGAAAAGCGATCCTACGATACCTCTTCATTGAGGACCGGTGTCATGGCGGGGTCGCCATGCCCCATCGAGGTGATGAAAAAGGTTGTGGACGTCATGGGGGCCAAGGAAATGACCATTGTTTACGGGCAAACCGAGGCTTCCCCCGGGATCACGCAGACGCGTCGCGAGGATTCGCTGGAACTCCGGGTGAGCACCGTCGGGCGGGCCCTGCCCAATGTCGAGGTCAAAATCGTCGATCCGGCCACGGGAGAGACGGTGGCGCCGGGTGTTCCGGGCGAGCTGTGCTCGCGAGGATATCATGTCATGAAGGGGTACTACAAGAACCCCGAGGCCACAGCCGAGGCCGTCGATGCCGATGGGTGGCTGCACACGGGAGACCTGGCGATCATGGATGCCAACGGATATTGCAAGATCACGGGACGCATCAAGGATATGATCATACGCGGCGGTGAAAACATCTATCCCAGGGAGATCGAGGAGTTCCTCTACACCCATCCCAAGGTCCTGGATGTTCAGGTTGTGGGCGTTCCGAGCACCAAATACGGGGAAGAGGTGGCCGCTTTCATCAAACTCAAAGAGGGGTATACGGCAGATGAAAATGAGATGCGGGCCTTTTGTAAAGACAAGATCGCCTTTCACAAGATTCCGGCATTCTTCCTTTTTGTGACGGAGTATCCCACCACCGCCAGCGGCAAGATTCAGAAATACAAGCTGAGAGAAGAGGCGACCAAGGCTCTGGGACGTGAGGAGGCTGCCAAGATCGAAACGGCTTAACTTTTTCGACATGACCGACGGCGCGGCCTGACGCCGTCCTGAAAGCACCTGCTTTTTGTTGCGCGGGTGCTTTTTTTTTTATATCGGATCTGGTAAGTAGTGCCTGTATTCCGCCGCACGCCGCCAGGGTCGGGCGGCCGCCATGACCTCTATAAAGGAGAGATGATGACACCGTTTGAGTTGGTCAACACTATTAACAAGGAAATTTCGACTTACACACCGAAACTGTCGGCGGCCGTCAACAAGGCCTTGCTCTATTACGGAGACGGCAGTGCGTTGGTCGGCGTCGGTCATGGAAAAAACGAAAACGACGAGATCTCTATCAATGAACATGAATCCATCATCGTCAAGCCCGATGAATCGCCGTTGGTCATGCTGAAGATTATGCAGGCGGCGGACCTGATGGAATCCCATTCAGCCTGGAAACTCATCGTGGACGCCAAACCCGCCGATAGGAACGGTCGAATGGAATTGAGATATACCCTCATTCGCAACAAGAGTCTTTTCTGATATCCGCAACTTTCGACTTTCATAGGCCGTATCCTCCCGGCACAGCTATCCGGTCACCATCATGAAAGCCGAAAGTTAAGGCTGAAGGTTAGAGAAATGGACCCGTAACAAACGGGATTGCCTATCCCCCTTCAGCCTTCAGCCTTCGACGTTCAGCCTCTATCCAGTCGCCATCATGAAAGTCGAAAGTTGAATGATATCGTTGTGCCGAGGCTTGCCTTCCATGTATTCGCGATTGAAAATAAAAAGCATCGGCCGTGAACGGCGGCGGACGCAATCATCGGGTCTGTATGTCCGAATGATTTTCTTTGGCGGCAACCTCGGGATCGATGCGCCAGGTGACAAGCGGTGACAATAGATACAGGAAAAGATAGCAAACGGCCATGTGTCCCAGGTACGGGGTGAAAACAAACGTCAACAACAGCAGCATGCTCCCACGGGCAAACCAGGGCCGTCGGCTCATGAAACGGCCCAGGTGAAGATAGCGGATCGGATAGATATTCATGATAACGCCGTTCAGGACCATGAGGACGGCGCAGAATACGGCCCAGAATCGGACCCAGTCCGTCGATCCCTGCGCTGCTGCCTGGCTAAGCATGATGAGAGGCGCCGTCACAAAGAGAGCGGCCGCCGGCGTGGGCATTCCCTTGAAAAATCCTGGAATCGGGGATTTATCAAGGGTGAAGTAGATGAGCCGGATGATCCCCATGAGCGCGTAAAAAATGGCGATAGGACCAGCGGCAAGCTTTTGAACGAAAGGATCTTCGATGCCGGAGAACGCGATGTAAAACATCCATGCGGGGACGATGCAGAAACTGACCCCGTCCGCCAGGTCGTCCATGATGCTTCCCAGGTTGATTTTGGGCTTGGATTTGTTTTCGGCTTTCGGCAGCGGCGTCGTAAGTCCAAGTCGCCGTGCCATCGCGCCGTCGAGTTTATCAAAGATGGCAGCGCCGATCAATAGCAGGTAAGCCTCTCGAAACCGCCCCTGATTCGCGAAAAATACCCCCAGGAGTCCCATCATTGCATTCATCACCGTAAGTGCGTTGGGCAAAAGCGATAGAATCTGCCGGCGCAGGACGTCGTCATCCAGACAGAGGTCGTCCAGACAATAACTGCCGTATTTCCGACAGTAGGCCGCAATGGACCCAAAGGTAATGATAAGAAACAGAATTTCGATGAAAAAGAGTCCGCGAACCGGCAGACTCCCCAACCATGAGATCCAGGCATACAAGCGGGACGCGGCCGAGCCCAAAGGAACCTCGGGGACATAAAAGGCATGGGCGTAAAGCAGCGCACTGACGGGTGCCGCTACAATGGTCCTGAGGCGCGTGAACTCGCTGGGTTCCGGTTCCTGCCCCTGACGGATGGCAAAATTCCGCATGAAACTGGCAAAATTATCTCGTATTAAAACGGCAATGCACATGAACAATACGAAGATGGCGTGGAGAAGTTCGATGCGATTGAAATCCGATGAAAAGTTGACCAGTCGCCACATCATGCCCACTGCGATCAACGGGAATATGATTGAGTAGACGATTTTGTCCATGATGCGGTCGGCAAGTTGCGCCAATGTCGGGTGGGGTTGAAAGCGAGCGGCGAACCAGCCGTCCACCAGATCAAAGGTCATGGAAATGAAAAGCAGGGTGACACCCAGCGTGTATAGGGCGGGGCTGCGGTTCCATATGACGCCGACGGCACAGAGCATGCCTCCGAAAACGAGAAGGGGACGACTGTAGATCAAAATGGTCGTGGCTTTTTTGGATATCAATAACTTGCGCGACATAAGATTCTTTCTTCGGTCTTCAATCCGATTGAAGTTGATCCTCACACGGTTCCCCGATGTTCAGTACTTCCCATCTCCTGAAAAATAAGAGAAAATTCCTGGAAGAGGTTCGCATAGAATTCCTAGATAACATAAATGATAACTATACTCAACTTTCGACTTTCATGATGGTGATCGGATAGCGGGGCGCGGGCCGTATCCTCCCTATACCGGCCTATGAAAGTCAAAAATAAAAAATTGCAAAAAAAAAGCGCTTGACATGTCAAGAAACTGGAAAGTTGCCGTTGTGAAATTCCATGGATGTGGGTTTTATTTTTCTTCTCGATGATTATTATTAGTTGTTAGATTAAAATCAAAATGTTAAATGGGAAAACGATGTATAGGACAACACTGTGAATCGCGTTTAAGCCGGGAGGGCATAATGTGGGAATATTCTGATAAAGTAAAAGAGCATTTTCTGAATCCCCGAAACGTTGGGGTTATCGAGGACGCCGACGGAGTGGGGGAGGTCGGCTCCATATCCTGTGGAGATGCATTGAAGTTGACCTTCAAGGTGGATGAGAATGAACGGATCGTCGATGTCAAGTTCCAGACCTTTGGGTGCGCCAGCGCCATCGCGTCGTCATCCGCCTTGACAGAGATGCTGAAAGGAAAAACGATTGAGGAGGCCGAAAAGGTCACCAACGACGATATCGCCAATTATTTGGGAGGCCTCCCCAAGGAGAAAATGCATTGTTCGGTCATGGGACAGGAGGCCCTGGAAAAAGCCATTGCATGTTACCGGGGTAAACCTCTCTCGGAAAAGGAAGGGGAGATCGTCTGTGAGTGCTTCGGTGTGACCGATGTCGAAATTCGACGCGCCTTGACGGAGCATCGTCTTTCGGCCGTTGAGGACGTAACCCACTACATCAAGGCCGGCGGTGGGTGCGGGAACTGCCACGATCGAATCCAGGAACTCATCAACGAGGTGACGGGGCAAGCACCATCGGTCCGGACCCTACCCCCCAAGATGACCAATATCCAGAAGATTCGACTGATCGAAGAGACCTTGGAACGAGAGATCAAACCCGCCCTCAAACAGGATGGGGGCGATATCGAGCTGGTTGATGTTGAAGGCACGCGGGTTCAGGTGAAGCTCCATGGCTCCTGCTCCAGTTGCAGCGCCGCCCAGATAACCCTCAAGGACTTCGTGGAAAAAAAGCTTCGGGAATTCGTTCTGCCGGAACTCGTTGTAGAGGAGGTGTAATGATGAAAACGGTCTATCTCGACAACAACGCCACGACCGCCGTAGCGCCGGAAGTGCTGGAGGCGATGCTCCCATACCTCAAAGATCATTATGGAAACCCTTCAAGCATGTACGGCATGGCCAGACGAGTGTCGACGGCCCTCAACCAGGCACGCACGCAGACGGCCCGGATCCTTGGTGCGTCTCCGGAGGAGATTGTTTTTACGAGTTGCGGCACGGAGAGCGATAATGCCGCCATCTGGGCCGCTATCCGGTCGAATCCCCTCAAGCGGCATATCATCACCAGCCGCGTGGAACATTCCGCTGTGAAGAATCTTTGCGAGTATCTCAGTCACAACGGGTATCAGGTAACCTTTGTGCCGGTGGACGGCAAAGGCCGGCTTGATCTCGATTACCTTTACGATCATCTCAGCGAAGATACCGCCGTGGTCAGCCTGATGTGGGCCAACAACGAAACCGGCGTCATGTTTCCAGTGGAAGAGATTGCCCGGGAGGTCAAGAATAAAGGGGTGGTGTTTCATACGGATGCGGTCCAGGCTGTTGGGAAGGTCCCCATGGATATCGGTCGAACCGGCATCGATATGCTTTCGCTGTCCGGGCACAAGCTGCACGCCCCCAAAGGCGTGGGGGCGCTCTATGTGCGGAAAGGCACCAAGTTCACCCCCTTCCTTGTCGGCGGCCACCAGGAGCAGAATCGGAGAGGCGGGACGGAAAATGTGGCATCCATCGTGGCGTTGGGAAAGGCTGCGGAACTCGCCGGCAATCTCATGGCGGAGGAAAATACCCGGGTGAAAGCGCTCAGGGATCGCCTGGAGACCGGTATTCTGGCGGCCGTCCCCCATGCCGACGTTAACGGCGATACGGATCGGCGGCTCCCTAATACGACCAATATCTCTTTTGAGTTCATCGAGGGTGAATCGATTCTGCTGATGATGGATGAGATCGGTATCTGTGCCTCGTCGGGGTCCGCATGCACCTCGGGTTCTTTGGAACCGTCCCATGTGCTTCGGGCCATGGGCGTGCCTTATACCGCCGCCCATGGGTCCGTGAGGTTCAGCCTCAGCGTGTACAACACCCGGCAGGAAATCGATTACGTCATCGAGAAGCTCCCGCCGATTATAGAGCGGCTCAGGCAGATGTCGCCGTTCTGGAAATCGGTCCAGGCCGGCTGACAGTGAATATCGCGTATTGTATTCTCCCGGCACCGGCCTATGACAGTCGAAAGCTGAGACATCGGAATCACTTTTGAATCGATACTGTTTTTACCGCGGGAAACTTGCCCCGGCATTTATTGAAACTTGATTGAGCGACCGTTGTAAGCTTCTGCACGATTGGTTGCAGAGGGTTCGCATCCTATACACGGAATCGACCTGGGAATGGAGGGTTATGGGGGAGGCGACCGATATTGAGACGGCAGAGGACCTGACGGTGATCACGACCCATATGAATGCCGATTTTGACGCCATGGCGTGCATGCTTGCGGCGCAGAAACTCTATCCCGACAGCATTGTCGTTTTTCCCGGATCCCATGAAAAGACGCTTCGAAATTTTTTTGTCCAATCAATGGTTTACCTGTTCAACATGGCCGATATCCGGGACATCGATTTTCAGAAAATCCGACGGCTGGTGCTGGTCGACACTCGGCAGCCCGCGCGAATCGGCCGGTTCGCGGAGATCCTGGGGAAGGAAGACCTCGAGATTCACATCTACGATCACCATTCCGCTTTCAAAAATGACATTAAAGGCCATGTGGAGGTCGTTGAGCCTACCGGTGCGGCCATCAGCATTCTCACACGCATCATCCGAGAGCGGGAAATTCCCTTGTCCCCCGACGAGGCTACGATCATGTGTTTGGGTATATATGAAGACACCGGCTCATTCACCTTTTCCTCGACGACGGAGGCCGATTTTCTCGCGGCGGCGTTTCTGCTGGGCCAAGGCGCCAAGCTCGACATCATTTCCAATCTCACCGCTCGAGAGATGAGTTTCGAGCAGGTGGGGTTGCTGAACGATATGGTCCAGGCCCTCGTCCGTCGTCATATCAAGGGCGTCGAGATCGCCATGACCATCGTCAGCACCGAACATTACGTGCCGGACTTCGCTTTTCTGGTTCACAAGATGGTCAAAATGGAAAACATTCCCGTCATTTTCGCCATCGGCCGCATGGACAGCAAAATCTACGTCGTGGCCAGGAGTCGGATTTCGGATGTGGATGTCGGCGTCATTATCGGCAAAATGGGCGGCGGAGGGCACGCATTCGCTGCATCGGCATCCATTAAGGACAAGACGCTCGTCCAGGTGGAACAGGAACTGCTTGACATTCTATATCGGGAGATCAACTCGAGCAAGCAGGCCCGGGATCTGATGTCCTCCCCGGCGATTCGAGTCGATGCCGACATACCACTGGAGGAGGCGCGCAACCTCATGACCCGCTATAATGTCAACGCGCTTCTGGTGACCGAATCCCAAAGGGATCAGGAGGCTCTTCTGGGATACATCTCCAGGCAGATCATCGCCAAGGCGCTCTATCTCAAGTTGGACAAGGCCGTGGTGCGGGAGTATATGTCGACGGAGTTGGGGACTGTGGGGCCGGACGCCGAGCTTCCGGACATCCAGGAACAGATCATCGAAAACAAACAGCGAATTCTCCCGGTTATGGAGAACGGTAAAATCCTGGGGGTCATCACCCGGACCGATCTGCTCAACATCCTGATCCAACAGACCGATTATGCCGAGAAGAAACAGCCGGACCCCTTCATGGAAATGGTGAACGCCCGGACCCGAAGCATTCTTCGACTGATGAAGGAACGGCTGTCGGACTACATCATGGAGATTCTTGTCAGCGCCGGCCAGGTGGCGGATCAGCTGGGATTCGGGGCCTACGCCGTTGGCGGGTTTGTCCGCGATCTATTTCTTTACCGGGTCAACGAGGACATTGACATCGTTATCGAAGGCAACGGGATCGAGTTTGCCAAAACCTACGCGCGGCTCAAAAAGGCCCGCATCCATACCTATGAGAAATTCGGTACCGCCGTCGTGATTTTTCCCGACGGTTTCAAGATCGACATCGCTACGGCGCGGATGGAGTATTACCGATTTCCTGCGGATTTGCCCAATGTGGAGATGAGCTCCATAAAGCTGGACCTGTTCAGAAGAGACTTTACCATCAATACCCTGGCCGTCCAGCTGAATGCTGTCAAATTCGGTATTCTGATCGATTTTTTTGCTGCACAGAAGGATCTCAAGGAAAAGGTCATCCGCATTCTTCACAACCTCAGTTTTGTGGAGGACCCGACGCGAATTTTCAGAGCGATCCGGTTTGAGCAGCGCTTCGGCTTCAGTATCGGCAAGCTGACCGCGGGGCTCATCAAGAATGCGGTAAAAATGGATCTTTTCAACAAGCTCAGCGGCCGGAGGATCTTCAATGAACTCCGCCAGATTCTTGAAGAGGCGGATCCGACACCGGCTGTTCAGCGGATGCATGACTTTGACCTGCTCAAGTACATTCACCCAGAGCTGAAACCTTCCGCAAAGCTTCTGTCCAATTTTCAGGCTGTCAAAAAGGTTCTGGACTGGCATGATCTGCTCTTTCTGGACGAAGAATACCTTCAATGGGCGGTCTATCTCATGGTGATGCTTCGACAGTTCAAGCCGGATACCACGCGGGCGATCTGTGAAAGGTTCGAAATGGCGTCTCGGTACCAGGTTATATTCTGCGAGGAGCGATACCGGGGAGACCAATGCCTTTTCTGGCTGCGGCGGAACCTGCCCATCGAAAACAGCAAAATATACCGGGAACTTTCGGAATTTCGGGTGGAGGTGCTGTTATATATGATGGCGGTAACCCGAAACGAAGCGGTACGGAAGGCCATCTCCAACTATTTCACTCAACTTCGGCAGGTCGCTATCTCGATCCGGGGGAAGGACCTTCAGCGGATCGGCGTCAAACCGGGGCCGGTCTATCGCGAAATTCTCGATGCCGCATTGAATGCCAAGCTGAACGGACGGATCAAGACGCGAAGCGACGAACTCAACTTTGTCCGCAACTATGTGGCGTGATCCTTCCCGGGTGCGATTGACATTCGTCGAAGGGATGTTAGGTTATTTGACAGAGATATCCAACTCAAACGTCAGGAAAGGGAGGTTAAGATGCAAGCATTGGCTACACCCCCCCAAAAAATCATATTGGATCTTCAAAAGCTCAATGAACTCAACTCAAAAGGGTATGCCGGAAAATTCTGCCTGGGCGATACGGTAGTTCTGGCCTGCGGCGGATGGGAAGGCGGCCCTCGATATATCCATGAAAGGGAAGCCGTCTACGACAAAGCCACGCAAAGCTACATCGAGCGCAAGTGTTATGCCGCGCGGAAGATCAACGACTAGAATCCAGACCGACCCTGTGAAATCCCAGGGAGCGAGGCGGCATTTTTCGATGGATCGGGAGTGCCGCCTTTTTTATGCTTCCATTACCGCTTCATAAAAATCCGATCAAAACGATTGAACATAACGCTGGTATAGCCCGCCGGTGGATAATTCCACTCTTCGCCATAAACATGGATCCGTCGGGTTTCGCCGCCGGCATCATAAATCTTTCCTCCCTCTAGAACCCATGCCAGCAGTCCGCCGGTTAGATTGTACATTCTTACACCCTCTTCGGCCATTTTCTCCGCAAATTTTCCGCTGCGGTAACTGATGGTACAGTATCCGACGACAAGATCGTTCCGATAGGCCTTTGGCTGCTTCAAGAAGACTGTTTTCGGCAAGGCGCCGGGCAGCATCGATACAGCCATCTCCTCAGGGGTGCGCGTATCTACGAAAACGACCTTGCCGGTGTTCATCAGCGCCATAATCCGGGGTGCGGAGATGTCCTGGACGGTCGGGAATCCTTTTTTGTAGCGTTCGTACATCTCATAGACGATCTTTTTCTTGTCCGCGTCCGAGAGAGCGGGATCCTCGGACGCCGCCTGCGGTGTGCAGATGATTACCGCCCCGATTATGATGATAAGGCTTGTCTTGATGATTCTGGTTAATGTCATGTCCAAGATCGCTTCAGAGCCGATATGTAATCCGAAATCATGAATACAAACTCAACGCGGCTTTCGTCTTTACCGGAAAGCGCTGGCGTTTGAGACTGAAGGGGAATAGCGTCTTGTTTGCAGAAATATCCCTTCACCCGTTTTCCTGATGCAACGGCGCGGGTCATTTCCTCCCGGCACCGCTTTCCGGTCATCATCATGAAATTCGGAAGTTGAGTTAAATATTAGTATGATAATCTCCTGGTGAGCTGTCAACCGAACATCCACGGCTCAATGCGGGAAGATCCGGAATCGAATCACGGAATTTTGTTTTACATTCCCGGATAAATGGCCTATAGATGCTGACGTGAGATCATGGGTATCATGAAAGATTCGAACATTTTGGGGCAGGTTTGACATATCTGCCGCCACGGAGATCGTGATGGACCTTGTATCCCTTTCCCGTCTGCAGTTTGCTTTTACAACGGCGTTCCATATTTTATTCCCGACATTCACCATCGGACTTGCGTTTTTTCTGGTGATCCTGGAAATTCTATGGCTCAGAAGCAAGGACGAAATGTTCTACCGCATGTACCGTTTCTGGGTAAAAATATTTGCACTCCATTTTGCCGTAGGAGTGGTAAGCGGCATTACCCTGGAATTTGAATTCGGCACCAACTTCGCCCTGTTTTCACAGTATGTGGCGAATGTCATGGCGCCCCTTTTGGCTTTCGAAGGCATGACCGCCTTTTTTCTGGAGGCCGGTTTTCTGGGAATCATGCTCTTCGGGTGGAACCGAGTGTCGCCGGGGATTCATTTCCTTTCAACCTGTCTCGTGGCCCTGGGAGCGACGCTTTCATCTTTCTGGATTATGGCTGCCAACGCCTGGATGCAGACCCCGTCGGGATTTGATATTGTCGATGGTGAGCTGATGGTGAGAAGTTTCAGGGAAGTCATCTTCAACCCGGCCTTCCCCACCCATCTCGGCCACATGGTTCTGGCGGCTTACGAGACCACCGCGTTCGCCGTTGCCGGGATTTCCGCATGGTTTCTACTGAAAAATGAGCATGTCGCCTTCTATCGGCGGTCCCTTAAGATCGCCCTGATGATGGCGGTTGTGGTTGCGCCGGCCCAGGTATTCATCGGAGACATGAAGGGCTTGGTCACTGCACGTCATCAGCCGGCAAAATTGGCTGCTATGGAGGGGCATTGGGAGACCAATACCGAAGGAGGGGCCGCTTTCAATCTTTTTGCCGTCCCCGACATGGCTGCGGAGCGTAATCGTCTGGAACTTTCAATCCCCAACGGTCTGAGTCTGCTCATCACCCACTCCAGGGACGGACAGGTCCAGGGACTCAAGGACTTTCCCAGGGAAGACAGACCCAACGCCCTGATCACCTACTGGTCATTTCGGATTATGGTTGGCATCGGTTTCCTGTTCATCGGGGTGATGATCTGGGCGGCGATCCTCGCGTTTCGAAAGCGTGTGTATGAATCCACCCGGTTTTTGAAAACGCTGATCTTCATCCAGCCGATGGGATTTTTGGCTGTTGTTATGGGTTGGATAACCACCGAGGTCGGCAGACAACCCTGGGCGGTATATGGTCTGATGCGCACGACAGATGGCGTGTCGCCCATTCATGCCGGAAACGTGCTCTGGTCGCTGGGGATGTTCATCGCATTTTTCGTCATCATCGGATCGAGCTATTTTCATTATATCTTCAGGATCCTGCGGAATGGGCCGGACCTCACCAGCCCCATCCCGCCTGTTCAGATTCCGTCGGGTATGCGGCCTGTAGAGGAGGCCCTAAAGGAGGCATAAAGGATATGGTGGACCTGGTTCAGCTATGGATGGCCCTGGTCGGACTGGTGGTCATTCTCTACGTGATTCTGGACGGTTTCGGACTCGGGATCGGGATGTTGTTTCCTACCGCCAAAAATGAGGCGGAGCGCGATACGCTCATGAACACCATCGCACCCATATGGGATGCCAATCAGACATGGATCGTCTTTGGCGGGGGAGCGCTGTTTGCAGCGTTTCCGAAAATTTACACGGTGCTGTTCAGTGCGCTCTATATCCCGATTTTGACGTTTCTGTTTGGTTTGATCTTTCGGGGCGTTGCGTTCGAATTCCGGGCCAATAGCCGGCGCAAGACGGCATGGAACCGTGCTTTCTTCTTTGGTAGTCTGGTGGCCGCACTTGGCCAGGGATTTACCCTGGGCGGATATATTTCGGGCGTTCAGGTCGTTGACGGCGCTTTTGCCGGGGGCCCCCTTGACTGGCTGAATCCTTTTACCCTTGCCGTGGGGCTGGCTCTGGTGGTCGGCTATATGCTTCTGGGAGCAACTTTCCTGATCATCAAAACCGATGGGGCCGTTCAGGATCGGGCCTACCGACAAGCGTTCCAGGCGGCGGTGATCACGGCCGGTTTCATGTTTCTGGTGAGTGTCTGGACACCTCACCATGCTCCCGATTTAACGGCACGCTGGTTCACAGCGCCGCGGGTCTATTTTGTGTGGAATTTCCCATTGCTGGGTATCATCGCCTTTGTTATGCTGTTATGGAGCCTGAAGCGTCGAAAGGAAATCCTTCCCTTCTTCAGCAGCATTTTGTTGTTCATATCGGCATACCTGGGGTTGGAGGCGGCAGTCTATCCCATGGCGATTCCACCGGCTCTTACTATCTATGAGGCCGCGGCCCAGCGGGAGACCCAGATATTCACGCTCTGGGGGGTTGCGGTGGTACTGCCGGTGGTGTTGAGCTATACCCTGTACAGTTACCGGGTTTTCCGCGGCAAGGTTGCGGATGGCGAGGGATATCATTAGAAACGACATGCCGGGGCTTTTGAGGACTATGTCTTGATGTGCCGGCGATGATTCGGTCGGATCGAAAAACAGAGAAGAAACAGAAAGGACGGCCCATGGAAGATCCCCGACCCACTTTGATGATCAATGCTACCGTGGAGATTACCGCCCGGGCGCTGGAAGCCATCGTGGAAAACGCGAAACAGATCGCCGGATGCGATGAAAAGGGGCGATATCATGTGGATACGGCGGACAAGGTGGGAGAGATGATCTCTCGATTTCTATTCGAGAAGGATTTTGAGTCGTATGTTCAGCAGCGTGAGAATTTCATGTGATCAAAACGGGATGACCGACGAATACGGATTGGCCGGTGACGTCGTCTCCATCAACCCTTTATTAAATGAGGAGAGAACATGGCAGAAAAGAATATGAACCGGTGGGAATGTCCCTGCGGATATATTTACGATCCGGCTGAAGGTGACGCAGAGAACAACATCCTTGTGGGTACCTCGTTCGATGATCTCCCGGATGATTGGACATGCCCTAAATGCGGCGCCGAAAAAGAGTTCTTCGAGGAGCTTCGGGATTGAATTCCGCCATCACCTCCAGATCGGTCCGGATCTTTCCAGACCGGAGGCCCCGATTTCATGGGATGGGTCGTCCCGGCAATCTTTCATGCCGATTTTACGAAAGAGCCCGTCGAAACAAGACGATACGACGTGTTGGGAATCCGGGAGGTCCCTTTGGTGGATGTCGCTTCTCCTGAAAATCGACGGCCGAACCTGTCTTCAGAAGATTGCCGCGTCATTGCAGACTGGAACGCCGCCCTAAAGGTAAGGGCGGTGATAACGCTATTATGCACCCAGGATGCCGGTGACGACGCCTTCATGATGTTTTGTGCCGAATTTTCAAAATGGGCTCCCAGGGTTGATGTCATCCGGGTGGCCGACGTTCCTGAACGGGCGCCGGCCATCAAGGTTAGACCAAACCTGATATACCGCGCTATTCCCACCGGATCCGAACTGAGCCCTTTCCTGGAAGCGCTTTCCGGGGCATCGCAGTGGCCGGCCACAATAGAAGCGGTTCTTTTGGACAAGATCCGGTCGCCCGTTTCCATCAAGCTTTATATTGCCGATGGCTGTCCATTTTGTCCGAGCGCGGTTCGGCAGATTTTGCCGTTGGCCGGAAAAGAGGTGCCCGTTGTGCTGACCGTCATCGATGCGGGCATGTTCCCTGAAGATGCGGATACCGACGGTATTCAGTCGGTGCCCACATTGGTTTGCCGCGATTCCGCGGGGACGGATATGCTTCGATGGACGGGAGTCCCGAATCTTTCCGAGGTGCTGGCTTCCATTGCGACCGGTGATCCTTACCGGATGGGGGGCAAATCCATGGAACAGATGCTTCAGGAGGGAAACGCGCCGCTGCTTGCCCGAATGATGCTGGAAAAGCAAATGATATTTCCGGGATTTGTCGACCTTCTGACCCATGAGAAATGGCCTGTGCGTCTGGGAGCCATGGTGGTTGTCGAATCCCTTGCCGACGGCGGCGACATGCTATGCCGAGCCCTGATCGAGCCCTTATGGGCGCGATTTAATGATGTCGACGACACGGTGAAAGGCGATATTCTTTATGTGTTGGGCATGGTGGGCGACGAGAGACTTCCGGCTCGCCTGGGGTCGGTTTTGGCCGGATCTTATTCGATGGAGGTGAAGGAAGCGGCACAAGATGCCGTTCGGGTTCTTCGTGACCGCCTGGAAGATATGGCGCATGATACCGCCGACGCGGGAGAGGAAGGTGTTATATGAATGACATCCGTATGAAAGGGGAACTCAGGACCGACTATGAATGCGAGGTAACCGATCTCCCGGCCGAACGATGGGGAGAAGCCGTATTCAGGGTGGGAGAGGAAGAGATTGTACTTGAAGTCAGTGTGGAGAAGGATGTGATCGTCGCGCTGATGGCAGGCGAGGATGCCGTCTGGAAAGGAACCCTCACGGGGTTGAAAGAATTGCTCAAGAAAGGCGTTCGGCCCCGATGATACCGTCAACAGGGCACTGTCGATGGATACTTTATAAAAAGAAAGAGATCTAATCGCTTTCGGGTTCGACATCTTTTTCGGTCTGGTCTCGATTGAAGGTCTCGACCTGGGCATTATACCGCGTCAAATCCGCCTCGAAGGCTTGTCGTTTTGCCCGGTAAGCCTCGGTGTCTTTCTGAAATTGACCCAATTGCTTCCTGTAGGACCGGGATCCGATTTTGCTGTTTGAAACCCGGCGGACCTTGTCGAGCCTCTGCTGTTCCTCAATCAGGCGGGTCCGCTCTTTTTCGAGCGTCTCCCGGATTTCTTCGAGCCGCAGGCCGGCAGCATTGAGATCGGCCTCGGTCTTCAGATCCCGGAACGACGCGTCGGGTTTGGTATCGGATACGGCTCCCGATGCCGGTTTCGACGCCTGGAACTCAATGTATTCATCCGCTTTTTCCCGCCGGCGTTCAGGCACCCTGGTGAGATCGTCCGTGTATCGGATCTTCCCGTTTTCGTCCGCGTATCGATAAATCTCGGCCGCCACGGGCAGAACGGATATCCACAGCATCCAGCACAACGATACGGGAATCAGGCATCTGAGCGTTTTCATCCGCGTTCTCCTTGCATTTCCTGAGGTCGGTTACAATGCGCCGTTGCGTTTTTGATCAATTCAACTTTCGACTTTCATAATGATGACCGGCATCGGCCTATGGAAGTCGACAGAGGAGTGATCAATATACCGAGGTTTTGTCTTGATCTCAACACGGAAATTGGCCCTCATAAAAAATTTTATAAGTAATGTTCTGGGTGCATCCTTCAACATCGTGCCGAACGGATAAAACCCATCAGACCGAGATATCGTTATGAATCTTAGAAAAATTTCCATTGTGGCTGCCGTACTGCTTTTGACGGCATGTGTATCGACCGATCCCGGCCTTGATCGAACGGAACCCGGGGCGGAACTGTTTGCTCGCGCCGAAAGAAGTTTTCGATCCGGATCCTATCGAAAAGCCATGATCCAATACGACGACTATCTTTCACAATTTCCAACCGGACCTCAAGCTTCGATCGCGATTTTCCGGAAAGGCGAAATTCACCACCGTTGGCGGGATTACGCAACCTCACGACAGTATTATGAACGTGTGGTCGACGAATATGCGCGAAGCCGTTTCGTCTCCTCGGCCATGCTCGGGATACTCCAGACCCTTTATGACGAGCGACGGTATCGGGAGATAATCCAGAAGGCGGATGTCTTTTTGCGGAATTCTGAAGGATTGGAGAGATCTGCACCGGTATTCACGATACTGGGGGACGCATATGCGGCACTGGATTCCCCGGCCAACGCCGTCTATTTTTATGCCAAAGCCCATGAACAGTCCGCCGTCCCCGGAAATCAAGATAGCCTATCCCGACGCATGAAAGCGGCCGTCAATAAGCTTTCCACTGCGGAGATTCTGGCGCTTTCGGAGCGCGTAACGGATTCTGCCGCCCAGGGATATCTCATCTATGCCCTTGGAATGAAAGCGGTCGACGAAAAACGATATGACGACGCAGTGCGAACCTTGTCTCAATTCATTGCTGTCGCGCCGGAACATGAATATGCGGCCGAAGCTAGGCGGATGCTTCAGGATCTTGAAGGCGTTACCGGCGTCATGAGCGGCCGACATACCCTTGGGTGCCTGTTACCCCTTACCGGAGCCTATGCCCACTACGGAAACAAGGCGCTGCAGGGGATCGAACTTGCCCTGAACCATGCCGGCCTCGGGGAAGCGATTGACATTCGGATCGAGGATACGGCTTCGGATTCAAATCGGGCTGCCGACGCCGTCCTTGAAATGGCCCGTGAAAACGTGACAGCCATCATCGGACCCATCAACACTGCGAAGGCGGCGGCGCTGAAAGCTCAGGACGCCCAAATCCCCATTGTCGTGCTGACGCAGAAGCCGGATATCACGAAAATCGGAGACTATGTTTTCCGAAATTTTATGACGCCGCAAATGCAGGTTCAAGCACTGGTCACCTATGCGATGCAGATGATGGGCATCCAGAAATTTGCGATTTTGCACCCCAGGGAAAAATATGGGCAGGTGTTTCTGGAGGCGTTTCAACGGGAGTTACAGGCGTATGCCGGTAAACTGGTGACGGTGCAATCCTATGGCGTGAAGGATTCGGATTTCAGCGCCGTCATCGGTCGGCTGCGCCGTCACGGCGATATTGAAGCATTATTCATACCTGATGGCGCCGACAAGGCCGGACTTATCATTCCACAGCTGACATATCATGGGTTTTCGAACGTCCAACTTCTCGGAACGAACCTATGGCATTCCGAAAAACTCATTCGAACTGCAGGACGATTCGCTCAGGGCGCTATTTTTACGGATATTTTTTATTCGGCAAGCCCATCACCCGAGGTCCAGGTCTTCGTTCGAAACTTCAGGACCCGTTTTGGAGAATCGCCTGGTTTTATTGAGGCACTGGCCTACGATACCACCCTGATGATTATCGAGGCGCTTCATGCCGCGAAAGGTGGCGGGGGCCCGGCTGTTCGAAGGTCGATCTCCCAAATTCGGCACTTCACGGGTGCAACCGGCGAAACCCGGTTCGATGATACAGGCGATGCCGTGAAAAAACTTCAGATCTTGAAAATCGAAGGCAGCCGTTTCGAGGCGGCCGGTGTCTGGTAATCCTTGTCACCCGGTCAGGCGCTGAAGCGAAGCGGAGACATAAATCGGCCGAATCGCTTTTTTTGTGCTGGATTCTTTCCTGATTACATCTCCAAAGGCCTTACCCATAGTGCCCGTCGTCAGCCGGAATAGATTGTGGTGAGCAGTGGTGAAAGACACGCCTATCCTCGCGGCTGATTTTTTTTCTTAAATACTTGACATGGGGCGATAGGATATGATAACGCATGACTGAGCGCTCGTTCAGATATTGTGACTTACCTATCGCGAGGATTGGAGAACAGGATTGCGGATATGACGGGACAAGGCGGCAAGATGAAAGAAATCCCCACTCAAATAAAGAATCCCGAACTGGTGAAACGCAGGCGGCGTCAAATCGTGGATGCCGCAGTGCAGCTTTTTATTGAAAAGGGCTTTCATAAGACGACTACGCGCCAGATTGCCAAGGCCGCGGGGTTTTCCATAGGTTCTTTGTATGAGTATGTGGCCTCCAAGGAGGATGTTCTTTATCTGGTCTGCGATGCCATCCACGCTGAGGTGGAGCGCGGCGTCTCCCAGGCACTGGAACGAACGACTCGGGGGCGGGAAGCCCTTGCCGAGGTGATCCGGGAGTATTTTCTGGTTTGCCACCGCATGTCCGATCACATTCTTCTCATCTATCAGGAGACCCAGTCCCTTCCACCCCAATGGCGGAAAAAGGTACTGGAAAACGAAATTCGAATCACCGGGATATTCGTCAAGGTCTTGGCCCGCCTGATCGAAGCCGGCCATTTCAGACAGCTCAACGACCGCTCAATTGAGCTGGTCGCCCACAACATTTCAGTCTTGGGACATATGTGGACCTTTCGACGGTGGTTTTTGGCACGACACTACAGTATCGAAGATTATATCGAGTTCCAGACAGACTTTATCCTGGGAATATCTACAGGTCAGTAAACGAGAGGCGATCGATGGCCGACAAAAGGGTTGTCGATCAATGCCGGAGGTTTCGTGTTTCAGGCGTTCGGTCGGCAGTAACCCTGTCGTTGAGCCGGCGCCGGAGACCGGTTACCCGAAACCGAACACCTACCATAATCAAGGAGAGGCAAATGAACATGGAAGTTCAACCTTACAAACCCAGGCATCACGTCCGGGTCGTTACGGCGACCTCCCTTTTTGACGGTCATGATGCATCCATCAATATTTTTCGCAGAATACTGCAGAGCACTGGCGCGGAAGTCATCCACCTCGGCCACAACCGTTCCGTGCAGGAGATCGTAGATGCTGCGGTGGAGGAAGATGTTCAAGGTATCGCCGTATCGAGTTATCAAGGCGGGCATGTGGAATTCTTCAAGTACATGATTGACCTGTTGAATGATCGGGGTGCCGGGCATATCAAAGTGTTCGGCGGCGGCGGCGGCGTCATCGTACCCGATGAGATTCGGGAACTCGAAAGCTACGGCGTTACCAAGATCTACTCGCCCGAGGACGGTGCACGCATGGGACTGCAGGGCATTATTAACCATATGATAGAATCCATGGATTACCCCGTGTACGACGAAATGCCCGTGGACCTGTCGGATCTGAATACCGAAAACAAGCTCAAGGTGGCCCGAATGATTTCCATTGTCGAGGAGACCGCCGTCCGAAACAATGGAAACCTTGCCAAGCTCAGGTCCGACATCGAAAAAATGATTGGGGACCGAAAAGTACCCGTGATCGGTATCACCGGCACCGGCGGCGCCGGCAAATCATCCCTGACCGACGAGTTGATAGTACGGATTCTCCACGATATCGGCGAGATCCATGTGGCGATCATCAGTTCGGATCCCTCCCGGCGCAAGACCGGCGGCGCTTTGTTGGGAGACCGCATCCGTATGAACGCCATCAACAGCCCTCGGGTGTATATGCGTTCAGTGGCGACTCGCCAATCCAATTCCGAGATACCCGAGTTTTTAGGCGATGCCGTTAACGTGATCAAGGCCGCAGGGTTCGATCTCGTCATTGTGGAAACCGCCGGTATCGGCCAGGGGGATTCCAAAATAAGCGATCTCGTCGACGTTTCGGTTTATGTTATGACCAGTGAATTCGGTGCCGCCTCTCAATTGGAAAAGATCGACATGCTCGATTATGCCGACCTGGTGGTGGTCAATAAATTTGAAAAGCGCGGCGGAGAAGATGCTGTTCGGGACGTGCGAAAGCAAGTCCAGCGAAACCGGCAAGCCTGGAGCGTGAAACCGGAGGATTTGCCCGTTTTCGGCACCATCGCCTCCAAATTCAACGACGACGGCGTTACAGCATTTTACCATGCACTGATTGATGCCGTTGAAGAGAAAACCGGTGTCGGTTTTGAAACCTGTCTGCCCCGGCCGGAGGCCAAGACATCGAGCTCCAAAACCATCATCATCCCACCGGAGCGGACCCGCTACCTGTCAGAAATCGCCGAAGCCATCCGAGACTATCACAAAAAAACCGAACGGCAAGCTCAGGCGGTTCGGAAGTCATGGCACCTCAAGGAGGCCATGGCCGCCCTGGGCGGTGGGCTCGAAGGGGATGCGCCGACCCTTCTGAACCGCTTTCGCAAGGAGTTGGCGGCGGCCGAAGCCGCCCTGGAAAACGAGACCCGGGACCTTCTCGCCCAATGGAAGCGTTTCAAGGAGAGTTACACTCAGGACGAGTTGGTGTATACGGTTCGGGACAGGGAAATCCGGGTTCCTCTTTATACCGAGTCCCTATGCCATAAGAAAATTCCGAAGGTGGCTCTGCCGGGCTATACCGACCCCGGGGAGATCTATCGATGGATGCGACGTGAAAACCTGCCCGGCTATTTTCCGTATACTGCAGGGGTGTTCCCCCTTAAGCGCGTGGGGGAAGATCCGACCCGGATGTTCGCCGGTGAGGGGGATCCGGCCCGAACCAACCGCCGCTTCAAACTGCTATCCGGCGAATATGAGGCCAAGCGCCTTTCCACGGCCTTCGATTCCGTAACGCTTTATGGTTACGATCCGGATCGACGTCCGGATATCTATGGCAAGGTCGGGAACTCGGGCGTCAGCATCTGCACCCTGGATGACGTTAAGGTCCTTTACGACGGATTCGAGCTCTGTGCGCCGAACACCTCCGTATCGATGACCATCAACGGCCCGGCGCCGATCATGCTTGCCATGTTCCTCAATACGGCGATTGACCAGCAGGTTGACGCCTTCAAGGCAAAACACGGTCGAGAGCCGTTTTCCGAGGAGTACGAGGAGATTCGTTCCATGGTTCTGTCCAATGTTCGAGGGACGGTTCAGGCGGATATCCTTAAGGAGGACCAGGGCCAGAACACCTGCATTTTCTCCATCGAATTCGCCCTGAAGATGATGGGGGATATCCAGGAGTTCTTCATGCAAAACAATGTCCGGAATTTCTATTCCGTTTCAATTTCCGGTTACCACATCGCCGAGGCGGGAGCCAACCCCATTTCACAGCTGACATTCACCCTTGCCAACGGATTTACGTATGTGGAGTACTACCTGTCCCGAGGCATGGATCTGGATAGTTTTGGCCCCAACCTCTCGTTTTTCTTTTCAAACGGGATGGAGCCCGAATACACGGTGATCGGCCGGGTAGCCCGAAGGATATGGGCGGTTGCCATGAGGGAAAAATACGGTGCCTCGGAGAGATCCCAGAAGCTGAAATATCATATCCAAACCTCAGGCCGTTCGCTTCATAGTCAGGACATTCAGTTCAATGACATCCGAACGACGCTTCAGGCTCTCTGTGCTATCTACGACAATTGCAACAGCCTCCATACCAATGCTTTCGATGAGGCCATTACCACGCCCAGCACCGAGTCGGTCCGTCGCGCCCTGGCGATTCAGCTGATTATCAACCGGGAATGGGGGCTTGCCAAAAACGAGAATCCGCTTCAGGGAAGCTTTATTGTCGAGGCACTGACGGATTTGGTGGAAGAGGCCGTACTGGCGGAGTTCGACCGGATAACAGCACGGGGCGGCGTACTGGGGGCCATGGAAACCGGATATCAGCGAAGCAAGATCCAGGAGGAATCCATCTACTATGAGACCCTCAAGCACACGGGAGAGATGCCTATCATCGGCGTCAACACGTTCAGGGATCCGCACGCCGACAACCAGGACCTGGTCGAAGGGGGCGGTTGTCTCGAACTGGCACGGGCAACACCCGAGGAGAAAGAATCTCAACTGCAACGCCTTTCGGAATTTCAAAAAGCCCACGAGACGGAAGCGCCTGGTGCTTTGAAGCGACTTCAAGAGGCGGCGTTGTCCGGCCAAAACGTTTTTGCCGAGATGATGAACGCGGTCCGGTGCTGTTCCCTGGGGCAGATCACACAAGCCCTTTACGATGTCGGTGGGAAATACAGACGGAATATGTAACACCGGGCCGGCAAGGATTTTTTCGCCGGCTATCGGGACGGGGTCTACGATAGCCGGCCCACAGGACAGGAATACCAAACCAGGGAGTAGATATGAGAGAAGCGGTAATTGTGAGTGCGGTGAGAACCCCCTTAGGCGCCTTCAATGGCGCCCTCGGCAACATCGGCGCCACGGATCTGGGCGGGATGGTCATCGCCGAGGCCGTCAAGCGAGCTGGAATCGCCAAGGAGGCGGTGGACGAGGTGTTGATGGGACAGGTTTTGCCTTGCGGATATGGACAGAATCCCGCCAAACAGGCGGCGGTCAAGGCCGGTCTGCCGTGGGAGGCCGAATGCATCACTGTAAACAAGGTGTGCGGTTCGGCTCTCAAAACCGTCATGTTGGCTGCTCAGGCTGTCCAGGTTGGGGATGCGGATATCGTCGTGGCCGGCGGCATGGAAAATATGAGCCTGGCACCCTATTATCTTGAAAAGGCCCGCTTCGGCTACCGGATGGGACCTGGAAAACTTCAGGATTCCATGATTCATGACGGCCTGTGGGACATCGTCAATGATTTTCACATGGGGATGTCCAATGAACTCTGCTCCGAAAAATACGGTGTGACTCGAGAAGATCAGGATCGGTATGCCGCGGAGTCCTACCGTCGTGCCGTAGCCGCCATCTCCTCCGGACGCTTTAAGGATGAGATTCTTCCGGTGGAGATTCCCCAACGGAAAGGCGCACCGAAGATTTTCGATCAGGATGAATGTGCCCGAGAGACGTCCTACGAGGCCCTTTCCCGAATGAGCGGCGCCTTCAAAAAAGGCGGGCTCGGCACTGCCGGAAACGCCTCTATCATCAGCGACGGTGCGGCGGCCGTGGTCGTCATGGCGAGGGAAAAGGCCGAGACCCTGGGGTGTCGTGTTCTGGCGACCATCGGTGCTCAGGCATCCTACGGCATCGATATGAAGTATGTCCTCGTGGCTCCCATATGGGCCATCCCCAAGTGCCTCGCGAAAGAAGGCATCTCCATGGATGAGGTTGATCTTTTCGAGATTAACGAGGCCTTCAGCGGATCCAGTGTGGCCATCCTGAAAGAACTCAAGATAGATGCCGCCAAGGTCAACGTAAACGGTGGCGCGGTGGCCCTGGGACATCCCATTGGCGCCAGCGGTTGCCGGGTGCTCGTGACCCTGCTTTACGAAATGGCCCGGCAGGACAAGAAAATCGGGCTGGCATCCCTCTGTCTGGGCGGCGGAGAAGCCGTAGCCATGATTGTAAAGCGATAGTCGTGGTAATGTGGGACGATTTTAAATCAATTCCATTGGAAGAAGGGACATAACATAATGGAGATCAAAACATTTGGCGTCGTCGGCGCCGGACAGATGGGAAACGGTATTGCCCAAGTGGCGGCCATGAGCGGCCTCAACGTCATCATGAATGATATCAAGGAGGAATTCGTTCAGAGAGGACTGGCCAACATTACAAAATTGCTCGGGAAAAGCGTCGAAAAAGGGAAAATGGATGCAGCGGAAAAGGACGCCGTGATTGCCCGCATCCGCACCAGCGTATCCCTGAAGGACATGGCCGACGCAGACTTTGTCGTGGAGGCAGCCACTGAAAACGAAACTCTTAAGTTCAATATTTTTAAAGAGTTGGATGACGTCTGCAAACCGCATGTGATTCTTTCGAGCAACACCTCATCCATTCCTATTGGGCGAATCGCCGCCCAGACCCGTCGGCCGGACAAGGTCATCGGTATGCACTTCATGAATCCCGTTCCCGTGATGCGTTTGGTGGAGGTGATCCGAGGGCTCGCCACATCGGAGGAAACCTTCAAGACCACCTGGGATCTTTCGGTTAAATTCGGCAAAACGCCTGCGGAGGCCAATGACTTTCCCGGCTTTATCGCCAATCGGATCCTCCTGCCGATGATCAACGAGGCGGTTTATTGCCTCTATCACCATGTCGGCACGCCCGAAGCCATCGATACGGTCATGAAACTCGGGATGAATCATCCGATGGGACCTTTGGCTCTGGCCGACTTGATCGGACTGGATACCTGCCTGGCCATCATGGAGACCCTTTACAACGGTTTCAAGGATTCGAAATACCGTCCCTGTCCGCTGCTTCGAAAATATGTCGAGGCGGGGTGGTTGGGTCGGAAGACCGGTCGAGGATTTTACGTCTATGAATAGACGTGCGGTCTGATGCTTTTTGTCTTGAAGCGGATGTCTCAACACAAGACAATTCCGGTTGGGGGCATGGGGCTATCGGATCCGACAAGGAGAACGGTGAACGGTTTGCCGGCTCACCTTGCAGGGGCAGGGTATCGACCTGCCCCTGCGTCATTCAAAAACAAGGAGATAGTGGAGATAATAATGACGTCACAATTGATGCCGATCGGAAAAAAAATCAGGCAGGCAAGGCTCGATAAGGGGTTTACGCTCGACCGCATTGCCAACGAGACAGGTTATTCCATCGATTACCTGAAACGCATCGAAGCGGGAGAGGAGATGCCGCCCGTGGGTGCACTGCTCCAGCTTGCCCGGGCGCTGCAGATCGACTCGGGATTTTTTCTGAGAGAGCAGGAAGCCAGCATGAAGGATCGGGTCAGGGAATACACAAAGCGCACTGACGACTATGCCTACGAGACATTGACGCCTGGGGCCGAAAACAAACATTTGAAGGCATTCCGGGTGACCATTGATCCTATGGAGGAGCATACCGGCGTGGGATACCAGCATGAAGGTGAGGAATTTAATTATGTGCTGAAGGGAAAGGTTCAGGTCATGGTGGGCGACCATATCAACACCTTGAACCAGGGAGACTATCTTCACTTCAATTCCGCCATCAAACACCAGTTGAAGAATATCGGCCAGGAGACGGCGGAATTATTGGTGATCATTTATACCCCATGAACGGCTGTCGGCAATCACAGAGACATATGGCGCAAAAGGCACTGACTTAAAGAAAATGGGAAACCGGAGAGTGATGTATGGCTTTTTTTAAACTGACAGACGAGCAATTGATGATTCAAAGCATGGTTCGGGAGTTTTCGCGGAAAGTTGTCGCAGCGACGGCGGCCGAACGTGATAAATCCAAGGAATTTCCCGCGGAGAACCTGAAGCAGATGGGCGAGCTTGGTCTCATGGGAATGATGGTCCCCGTGGAATACGGCGGCGAAGGGGCAGACACCATCAGCTACGTTCTTGCTCTTTCCGAAATCGCCTATTCTTGCGCCTCCACGGCGGTCGTCATGTCCGTTCACAACTCCATTGTGTGTGAGAGCATTCTTAATTTTGGCTCGGAAGCACAGAAAAAGCGATTTTTGCCGCGCATGACGGATGCCGAAATTATCGGCGCTTTTGCACTGACCGAACCTCATGCCGGTTCCGATCCAGTCTCTCAGTTGACTACAGCCGTCAAGGACGGGGATCATTATGTCATCAACGGCACTAAACGCTTCATTACAACGGGGAAGAACTGTGGGTTGGTGATCGTCACGGCCAAAACGGATGAGGCGGAAAAACACAGAGGCATCAGTGCGTTTATCGTTGAAAAGGGAACTCCCGGACTGATCGTTGGAAATGTTGAGGACAAGATGGGACTGCGAGCCTCTGATACCACGGACCTCATCTTCGAGGATTGTCGCGTTCCGGCGGAGAACCTCCTGGGACGGGAAGGCGATGGATTCAAAATCGCCATGAAAGGGTTGGACGGCGGGCGGATCGGCATCGCAGCCCAGTCCGTCGGCGTGGCTCAGGCCGCCCTGGACAACGCTGTCAAATATGCCAAGGGAAGGGATCAGTTCGGCCAGAAGATTTCAAAATTCCAAGGCATTCGGTGGTATATCGCCGACATGGCTACGGAAATCGAAGCCGCCCGCCAGTTGATGTTTTCTGCTGCTGCGATGAAGGATCGCGGTGAAAAATATACCCAGCAGGCCTCCATGGCCAAGCTGTTCGCTTCGGAGATGGTCAATCGCATTACGGGAAAATGTCTCCAGATTCATGGTGGTTACGGCTTTACCAAGGATTACGTCATTGAGCGCCTATACAGGGATGCCCGCGTATTCACGATCTATGAGGGAACTTCGGAGATCCAGCGGGTTGTAATATCGAACAATATACTGAAAGACAAGAGAAAACATTGATTCTTTCGCGCATCTCATCCACCCGTGAAGAGGGGATGGGGTCGATATCGCCCACCCCTCTCTCCCGATAATGTTGGAGGCGTTCATGACCATCCGGATGATTGCGGAAGAGCTTTATCGCCTCATCAAGAACGTGGAAGAACTGGAACGGGCTCTCCGGAATGCACCCTTGGAGAAGCGGGCGGAGATAGAGGATCGACTTCGTAAAGCGAGAGCCGAGCGAAATCGCCTTCGGGCGATTCTTGAAAATAAAAAAAAAGGGTGAGGCCTCTTTAGCGGTTTGCACGATGTGTATCTCCACGAAAATTTCCACTGCGTGTCAAATAAATATTTGACAAACGATCGCCTTTGGACTATCAAGGCAGAAATCGTCGAGATCATCGTTGCCGCTGGTGCTGATGGTCTGTATCAACATTCCGACCATTTACACGTGTTGAAGGTGATGTAAATATGCGCAACGCATGACCATCCCCGTTCAAGAGGAAGCGTTTGCCTCAGTTTTCCTTCGTTTTATCAAATGGTAAGTGATAGAACATCCAAAGCCAAATTTTTCAATGAAGATTCCTGGAGTGATTCCCGCATAAATGAAACCGCCGTCTACGGGCTGGACCGTCCTGCCGGATATATGCCTATATGTACCACCTGCCCCTTTATTGTAATGTTGCATTCTCCCTGATGATTGTATCGATAAATCGATTTATCGTGGTCTGATTTGTATGGTGTTGCAGCGTATTCAAAAGAAAGAATTGAGGAACGAATGGATATTGTGAAACGAACTGAAATTGAAGAAAAACTGCGGAAGCTGATTGAAGACGAGTTAAAGAAAGACGATGCCCGGAAAATTTCGGCACCCAAGGTGCCGTGCAACGTCATTCGTCGAAGAAAGGGAGAAAAGGATAAACGGATCTACGCTTTGAATTAGGAGGTTCTTCGAGCGAAAGCCTCTTATGTCCATATGGACCGCTCCAGAATCATCCGTTTTCCGGGAACGGTTCAGCTATCAGGGGATTCATAATCATGGAGGTAGACTTATGGCAAACGGCGTCGTGAAATGGTTCAATGATAAAAAAGGCTACGGCTTTATCGAGAAGGACGAGGGGGGCGACGTCTTCGTTCACTACTCTGCGATCAACATGGGCGGCTACAAATCCTTGAATGAAGGAGATCGGGTTTCCTTTGAGATTGAAAACGGCGATAAAGGGCCTGCGGCAGCAAATGTCGTCAAGATATAGCCATCCATAACCATATCCGTTTATCAGGCATCCCGGCTTCCTCGCTTGGATGCCTTTTTTGTTTTTTCTCACAACTGTGCCGTTATCAAGGAGATCACCCGTGTTGAATTTTCGCTTAAGCGAGGAACAGGAAAGGCTGAGACAATCGGCGAGGCGTTTTTCTCTGGAGGAAGTGCTGCCGGTTGCATGGCATTACGACGAAAAGGACGGCATCCCCATCGATGTCCTTAAAAAGGCCTTTGAACGGGGAATCATGAATACCGACATCCCGCGGGAATATGGCGGAAAGGGACTGGGTCTCATTGAAGCAGCCCTGATTACCGAGGAGATCGCGGCAGCCTGCCCGGGGGTGGCAACCTCTCTTTTTGACAATTCCTTGGGCATGGAACCCTTATTCCTATCGAAAAATGAAAAGGTGAAGGCAAAGTATCTTCCCAGGATTGCAAATGAGTTCAAACTGATATGCTTCGCCACATCTGAGCCGACCATGGGGAGTGACGTGTCGGGAATCCGGTGTCGCGCCCAAAAAGACGGGGAAGACTACATCTTGAATGGAACGAAGTATTGGATTACCAACGGCGGTGTCGCCGACTATATGACCATCTTCGCTACCGTGGACCCCAAACGCAAGCACGACGGTATCTGTGCCTTTGTCGTCGAGAAAGAATGGGCGGGGGTTTCCGTCGGACGCCCGATCCCCAAGATGGGCCAGCGGTGTTCGAACACCACCGCGCTGAATCTGAAGGCGGTTCGGGTGCCGAAGGAAAACGTCATTGCCGAGCCGGGTGAAGGATTTACTCTGGCGATGAAGACATTTTCAAGAACCCGCCCCATCATTGGTGCTTTCGCAGTCGGAGCCGCTCGATCATGTATGGAATTTGCCATTGACTACGTCAAGGGGAGAAAGGCGTTCGGCGTACCGATTGGCGATTTTCAGTCGCTTCAGTTCAAAATAGCGGAGATGTACCAGAAGATCGAAACGTCGCGGCTTCTGGTCTGGAAATCGGCCTGGGAGGCTGACAACGGGATGGATCCGACCCTATCCGCCTCCATCGCCAAATTTTACGCCACAGAGTCAGCCCTCGATGTGGCTAACGAGGCGCTCCAGGTCTTTGGCGGATACGGTTATACGCAAATGTTTCCCATCGAAAAGTTTCTTCGGGATATCCGATTGTACCGGATTTACGAGGGCACGAGCGAAGTACAGCGAACGATCGTGGCCGGCCATGCCATGAAGGTTTATTCACCGGTCATGCCCCTACTTGAGGATCTGCCCGTTATGCGGGCGAAAACGCCTTTCCAGGCCGAGGTCGAAGGCCAGGGGATCTGGCGTTGCCGGATGTGCGGTTATGTTCATTATGGGGATAAGCCGCCTCAGGAGTGTCCCTACTGTTTTTTTCCGGAAACGGCATTCAAGCCCTATTCCCCCAAAGGGCTGAACCGTCGGAAGGATTCCGAATCCGAAGACGCCGGATCGTTGCCTCAGTGACACCGCACGCGGAACCTTCCGAATTCGGTCCGCCTCGCCAATTTCCGTCGAGCCGCCTTGATTTTTGAGGTAATCGTCTTAAAATTAAGGCTAAACCTCAAAACAAAGGAGGTCTGTATGGACTGCCGTTATCATTACGAAAAATTCAGCAGCGGAAGCGATGAGTTCGAGACGGAATTCACGCAGTACCTGAACCGGAAGCGCTCGGAGAATTGGTGCGTGCAATCCTGTGCTTACAGCCGGGATTCCGAAAACAGCACCATGCATGCCGATTGTATCTTTACCGGGGGATCCACTGCCGGACAGTCGATAATATCCTGATCAACAACTTTGACAAAGGCCGCACCCATACAGTGCGGCCTTCAGCGTTATTGGAGGAGCGAAAAACGATGGGGAACCAGATACGGACGACCATACTTTTGGGGGTCATGACGGCCTTTTTGGTGGGAATCGGGGGGCTGATCGGCGGTCGAGGCGGCATGATAACGGCCCTGATTCTGGCAGCCGGCATGAATTTTTTCAGTTACTGGTTTTCCGACCGGATCGTTCTGGGCATGTACCGGGCCAGGGAGATCACCCCGGGGGAAGCTCCGGAGCTTTACGATATCGTGCGGATCCTGGCCGAACGGGCGGGATTGCCTATGCCCCGTATCTACGTTATCCCGGCGGAGGCGCCAAACGCCTTCGCAACAGGCCGGAATCCCGATAACGCAGTGGTAGCGGTGACCGAGGGGCTCATTCACCTCATGGATCGAGAAGAGATCATGGGGGTCCTCGCCCATGAACTGGGTCATGTTCGGAACAGGGACATCCTCATCGGATCCATTGCGGCGACCATGGCCGGTGCTGTGATGCTGCTGGCCGACATGGCCCGATGGTCTGCCGTTTTCGGCGGGTTCAGAGACAACGAAAAGGGCGGCGGTCTTGGCGGCGTCGGCTTGATCGTGATGTCGATTCTGGCACCCGTTGCGGCCCTCCTCATTCAGATGGGGATCAGCCGGTCCCGGGAATATCTGGCGGATGAAACCGCAGCGCAACTGGTCGGCAGCCCTGACGGCCTGAGCCGGGCACTGGAGAAACTGGGCGCTTATGCCGGGCAACTGCCCATGCCTGCACGGCCCGAAACCGCACACATGTTCATTGTCAATCCGCTTTCGGGACGTGGCTTGATGCACTTGTTTTCCACCCATCCACCTCTGGCGGATCGAATTGCAAGGCTTCGAAAGCGATCGGTTGGGGGCAACGGAAAACGCGGCACCGTGAAGGAGCCTGAAAACATATGGGAGCGCCTTTCGGGTTGATTCGGCTTTGTGACGGAATCGGCCGGCATGGTGGAAAGGACGTCACGGATTTTGAGACTGATGAGATTCGAAAATACCGCAGGCTTGACCCAAAACAACGGCGTTGGCTTTCGGGTCCGGGGCCCTCGAAATGAAGCTGATGACCGCGATCCCGGCTGCACCGGTATCGAGACAGGCGCGGGTGTTGTGAGCGGTGATGCCCCCAATGGCTACTACAGGGAGAGGAGCGGCATCGACGATGGCCTTGAGCCCTGAAAGCCCTTTGACCGCCTTGGCATCGGTTTTGGTGCCGGTGGGAAAGATCGGGCCGGTGCCGATGTAATCGCATGACGACAGGTCGGTGTTACGCAGCTCATCGAGATTTGAGACGGAGACACCGATAATGGCCTCCCCGCCCAACCGTTGGCGCGCGACAGTGGGGGATATATCCTCCTGGCCGACGTGAATACCGTCGGCCCCCACGCGTTCGGCCAAGCCTATGTCGTCGTTGATGACTAATGGGATGCCCCACTCGCTGCAGAGCCATCGGATTTGAAGGATTTCGGGCAAAAAAGCGTCGGAAAATGACTTGTTGCGGTATTGGATCATCGTTGCCCCTGCACCAAGAGCGATCCGGGTCTGTTGTATGGGGGGACAGCTCGGTGCGTTGTCGTCCGTAATGAAGTAGAAACGCAACATTTTCCTAAGTGGGCGACACTTCATTTATCTACCGTTCCGTAAAAATTTCCGAGAAATTTCAGACAGTGCCGCTCCAGCTGTATCCGAGACCATTCTGCTCTCTATGCCAGTGCCGAAGCAAGCGAGTGTCTGGAATATACATAAAGAATATATCTTGTTGTGGCTAAAAAAACAAGCCGTTATGCAATTGCCGGAACAAACCGGCAAAAGTGATAGCATCTCCTGAGCGGCCCAATTCCAAAAAAGAATGAAATTCACAGAGGGGCCGTCGGCGCCGCTTCTCTGCCGTCATTTTCCGTAACGGCGATTTTTTTTATGAAAATACGTTTGTCCCCCTTTTTGCTGGTGATAATCGGCCCTGACGCCTGGATGCATTTCCCCACCATGTTCAGAAAAAATTCGCTGTTTTCAATGCTGTAAGTCTCTTCGTTTGTGGTCTGGATCTCCATCTCAAGGACAATGCCCTCATCGTCCCACGCACAGGGGATCAATATGCCTTCTACCGTATGTGTTTCTCTTCTATTTTTGTTCTTCATCATCCACCCTTTTTATCATTGCAGCGTTGGTTTCAAGCCGAATCGAATCCTTAAAAAGGGCACAGCAAATAATATGCCGACAAATTAAATCAAAAGTCAAAAAGAGATTTAAGTGAAACAAATCTTATAAAAAGATTCTGCCCATGATCCGATTCATCCCCGTTTTGAAGCCCCGTCTGAAGGCGCCTGAATTTGATGGTGTTACAGGAACCCGGAATTCCGAATTGCCATGGCATGTGAACTGGAAGTTCCGGTCTCCAAGGCCTGTGAGATCATCGAATCAGATGACGTCGGGGTCGGGCGGCGCTTGCTGCCGACGAATCAGGGGTATGGTCTGATAAAAAATTGAGATGCCGCCGGATTGCAGTTGAATTTGGCGTGAAAGCAACATAAAAGAGGAACTTTAAATTCCGGAGTGTTCAAAAAGACCCGGTTTACAGGTGGATCGATAGGATTTGGGAGTATCAATGGAGTCCGTTCTTGTGATTTGCCGGAACAAGGAAGCCCTTCAGGCCATCATATCCGCTTTTCCGAAGGATAGCCGGGTCGATAGGGCTGCAAACCCATCCCGTGCGATGACCTTCTTAAAGAAAAATTCCTATGAATTCGTGTTCATCGATATCGATATCCTTCAGGCGTCCTATCCGGATTTACCGATCGATGAAGCGCTGACCGTCTTTCGCAAGGGGCATGAGGCCTCTGAATTTATCGTTATGTCTTCCAAAAGCCAAATCCGACAGATGGTCAAGGCATTGAAATTCGGGGCCGCCGACTATCTTACCTATCCCGTTGAACCGGAGGAGGTCGCCCTGGTGCTGAAAAACCTTCGGGAGTCGATGATGCTTGCCTCCGAATTGGCTTATCTAAGAGAGCGTCATTTCCAGGAGGCGGCCTATGAGCTCATCGATTCTCAAAATACGGCCATGATCAAGGTGTTTAACAGCATCCGGATGGTTGCTCCGACACGGACCCCCATACTGTTGGTGGGAGAGACCGGTGTCGGGAAAGGGGTTCTGGCGAGATTGATCCATCGCCAGAGTCATCGTAAGAATGCGCAGTTTATCAGTGTCCATTGCGGTGCAATTCCGGAAACCCTGGTGGAAAATGAACTGTTTGGCCATGAGAAAGGCGCATTCACCGGCGCTGGTCACAGGAAACTCGGAAAGTTCGAAATCGCAAGTGAAGGTACGATTTTTCTGGATGAGATCGGTACCGTCACGCCTCTCATTCAAATCAAACTGCTTCAGGTTCTCCAGGACGGAACCTTCAGCAGACTGGGTGGAGAGGAGGAACTGAAGACCCAGGCCAGGGTGATCGCCGCTACGAACGCCGATCTGAAACAGATGAGCCAGGAGGGACAGTTTCGGAAAGATCTGTACTATCGCCTCAATGTTTTCCCCATCGAGATTCCCCCGTTACGAAAGCGGCTCGAGGACATTCCTTTTTTCGTGGAAATGTTCCTTAAAAAATTGAATCGGCTCTATTGCAAGGAGATCAAGGGAGCGCATCCGTCGGTCATTGATGCATTGATGCATTACAGCTGGCCTGGAAACATCCGGGAACTCGAAAATCTGATCGAGCGAGCCTATATCGTGGAAACCTCCAGGTTGCTGACACCTGAAAGTTTTTCGGTGGAATTGATTGAGGCTGAAGCGGCGACAAAGACAATCCATTCGGGTGCCTCCCTGGCTGAGGGGCGGCGTCGGGCTGTCGAGGTTTTTGAAAAGCAGTACCTGACGGAGCTTTTGGCACGGCACAGGGGAAGGGTTAAAAGTGCCGCTGCGGATGCCGGCGTCAGCACACGGCAGTTAAGCAAACTGATGTTGAAATACGCTCTTAGAAAAGAGGTTTTCAAATAGCTATCGTTCCATGGCAACTTTCAGTCGGAATATCAATTTATTGGCTAAGACATTTCTCCGCTTGGTCGAAGTAATTCCAGGCACGATCTTCCCGAATGCCGGCTTTCGTTCGACAATTATCCCGATGACATTCCCGCCGACAACTCCCAGCGCATAAACAAGCGAAAGCTCCTCGACAACAGGAACGACGGTCCAAGGGGCACTCCTGCGATGATATCTTCGAAGTCAAAGGCAAATTTCATCCCAACAGCACAGGATTTTTTTTAAGCGATCCTCCTGGATTTGTTCTCGTGATAGATGGTTTCATCGGTGTGACGCGCCTTTCATAAGTCAAATGTCCGGCAATCACCAATCTATTAAACCGTTGGCACGTTCGTTGCTGTAGTTTGACGCTACAGGATGGAACGATGTATCCACCATCGATGTCCTGACAATTAAGCTGTTATGATGTCAGCGCTTCCAAGACGTCAATCGATTTCTTGACGTGATGCTGTGGGTATATTTTTTGATTGGATGCTTGTTTATGCCGTCCGGCGACAGGATTTGATTTGAGAGGAAGGGAGATATGAGAGTGATACGAAAAGAACAAAAGAAAAAATCGGGTCCTTTGGCATATGCCGATGAACCTGTCCGCGGACTGAAGCCCAGGAAAAAATCGGCGCGCAAATGCAAGATTTGCGGAAAGGATCCCTCTCCGAATTATTTTTACTGCCCCTCCTGCCATCACCGGGTCAGCCATCATTCGGTGGAGATGGAGGAAGAGCGGGAGGAATTCGGCATTTCGGAGTGTCAGAACACCTCATCCTATTAGATGTGACGGCAACCTGTGTCGAGGAATGGACGGTTGGCGCGACGGCGGATGAAGGGTGCTTTTCCTGCCGTAAACCACGAGGCTTTTCCCCATCACGACATTCAACAACTGTTCCAGAAAGCGGGTGACCTTGGGATGCCGCATCATGTCCCACACCAGGAAGCGATGATACGTATTGACAAGAAGCCGGTCGGTCCGATGAAGACCCAGAAGGCATTTCAACCACCAGTAGGGAACATGGAGGCTATGGGCGCGATGACATCCTTGCAGCTGGACCTTCGATGCGGTGATGAGGTGCTGTATCGCTTCGCGGCTGTAAATCCGGATATGGCCTCCGGGGGTTGATCGATAGGTTTTTGAGAGTGTCCAGCATATTTTTTCAGGAAGATAGCAGGGTACGCTGATAACGAGATCGCCGCCGGGTTTCAGGACGCGAACGAGTTCGGTGACGGCGGCCCGGTGAGCAGGGATGTGTTCCAATACTTCGGAGCAGATCACGAGATCGAAGGCGGCGTCGGCGAAGGGCAGGGCAGTGATATCGGCTATTCCCAGCCGCCACAAACCTCGAATCTCTCCGATTTTGTCCAGCTCGGCCAAACGGTTTCTGGCGTCCAGAAGATCCTTTCCGTTGATGTCGGTTCCCACGGTCATCGTATCCGGACGGCGGACGGTTTCCGCCATGTGGCGGCCCGTGCCACAACCGACATCCAGAATCCGATGACCGGGTTTGATGGGAATCCGTCTGAAATCAACGGTAATCATCAATCACCTCCTGATAAGCGATCGCCGTTTTGACGGCGGCTTCCTGCCACGTAAAATTTTCCTGAACCCGTTTGCGTCCTTTCATCCCCAGTTCCCACGCGTGGTCAGGATTGTCCATCAGCCGCTGAATCGCCAGGCCGAGGGCATCGGGATCGGCCGGAGGTACCAGTATGCCGGCATCCCCAACCACTTCCGGCAGAGCACCGCCGGTGGTCGAAATGACAGGGACACCACAGGCCATCGCCTCTCCCGCCGGAAGACCAAATCCTTCATATACGGAGGGTACGACGGCCATTCCGGCTTTTGCATACTCAATAACAAACGCCGCGTCGGTGATTCTTCCGGTGAAGCGGATGTGATCTCCGATGCCGAGTCTGCGGATAAGCTTGACGACACCGCCGTTCCTTTTGGGCGTTCCGACGACGATGAGTTTCAGATCCGGGGTTTTCCCAGCGATATCTGCGATGGCTTGAAGGAGATAATAGAGTCCTTTCAAGGGCATGTCGGCGCTGTTGGTCACGATGATCCGACGGGGATCCCGACGGATTTCAGGAACGGGGTGGAACACGTCGGTGTCAATACCGTTGGGAATAACCCTGAAGCGGTGGTCGGGGATGGAAAACTCCCGGCTGATGTCTGCTCTGGTTCGCTCGGATACGGTGATGATGCGGGAGAATTTCCGGGCTACCCGGATTTGCATCCCGATGAATGAATACCATCGTCGGTGCTTCAATTTTTTCCACCATGATCGAACCGATCGGACCGCCACATCCCGGTCAACGGTGATGGGATGATGGATCGTGACAATGGCGGGTATTCGGTTTTTGAGTGCCCACACCCCGTAAGAAAGGCTCTGGTTGTCATGGATAATGTCATATCGGTCCAGCCGGTTTCGTAGAAACTGAAAGGCGCGAATGCCAAAGGTCATGGGTTCGGGAAACCCCATGGTGGAGACGCCGGTCCATTCCAGCAGGTTGATCGGATCCCGGAGTTCTCGGAGGGAAGGCGTTCTGAACAGATTTTCAGGGTTGTAGAGATCCAGACCGGGCAGGTAGATAATACGGACTCTTTTATCCAGGATCGGCAGCGGCGGTCCGGAAATGACATCCACTTGATGCCCGAGATTCGTGAGCGCCTTGCTCAGATGTCGGATATAAACCCCTTGCCCGCCGCAATGAGGGTTGCTCCGATAACTGAGCAGGCAGACTCTCAGCGGCCTCCGGTGACGTTCCGGCATGACATCCTTTTTCCTTTCAAAGGTATTGAACCTTCCCAGAGGGAATGGCGATTGGCGAGGGTCTTACAGCGCTCCTTTCGTTTTCGTCAAGTGCTTTTTCATGGATAATGGGGGATAGCGGCGCTGTTTTTTCTTGACCGGTCATGCCGTCGTTTCCTAAAACAGGCGTGATTCATAGAGCGGCTTCCCGAGCGCATGAACTGCGCGCCTGGATTTTTTTCGTTTTCCGTGATGTTGATCTGGAATGGTTTGCATCTTATATCTATTGTAAAAGCGACTCAATGGAAGAGGCTTATGGCGATCCCCGAAAAGGTCACCCTGGTGGAAGTGGGCCCTCGCGACGGCTTCCAGCTGGAACCCAAAATTATTCCTACGGACCTCAAGCTTGAGATGATCACCCGCCTGGCGGCATCCGGACTCAAATACATTCAAGTGGCGTCTTTCGTCAATCCCCGGCGGGTGCCCCAGATGGCTGATGCCGATGATCTTGTCCGGCGACTCCCACAGATGCCTTCGGTGACATTTTTCGGTTTGGCGTTGAATGCGGTTGGGGTGGAACGCGCTTGGCTGTCCGGTCTGAAGTGTATCGAGGTGTCGATTTCCGCAAGTGATGCCCACAGTCGAAGGAATGCGGGTCTGTCCTACGCATCGGCCTTACGGGAGGGAGAAAATATGGCTTCCATTGCGGCCGCCGCCGGCATGACGGTAACGGCCAGCGTTCAGTGCGCCTTTGGGTGCGTTTTCGAAGGTGAGATTTCGATGTCGCGTGTCCTGGACGCCGCCCGAATGTTCACGGCTGCCGGTGTGGCGCGGCTGACGCTGGCCGACACAACGGGAATGGGAACGCCGCCTGCGGTGGAACGAATGCTTCGTGAATTCGACACGGCGAACCTCGATCTTCCCGTCGGCCTCCATCTCCATGACACCCGGGGTCTGGGCCTGGTCAATGCGGCCGTCGGGCTTCGGTGCGGTGTCTCTTTCTTTGACACCGCCCTGGGGGGAATGGGTGGCTGCCCTTTTGTCCCCGGGGCTGCCGGAAACATTGCGACGGAGGACACCGCTTACCTGATGTCGGCAATGGGCGTCGAAACGGGTGTAGACTGGAAGGCGGTGGCGTCCTGCACGCGGCGCCTGTCCGCCTTTTTGGGTCGTGACTTGCCGGGCAAACTCTACCGGATGGCTTGATGCTGTCGCCAAAAGTGTCATCCGCCAGGGGGGTAAAGCGGCGATTGTCCCTCCCGTGCATGGTATCGACGAATGAATTTCCGGTGGCTGCTGAAGGCCAGTTCCGGCAACGCTGCGGGAAGAAAGAAACCGACATCGTCTGCATCGTCGCCCGGGACCGGCCTGCCGTGGAATTCCTTCACCAGGTAACATACCAGGGCCACTGTGTGATAGATTCTGCTGGGATTGGCGTCGGCGTCCAGGATGCGGTCGATGCGGCCGACAAGGCCCGTTTCCTCCCTGAGTTCCCTCAAAGCCGTCTCCTCTGGTGTCTCTCCCAGTTCCATATATCCCCCGGGAAGGCACCAAAGGCCCCGTTTGGGTTCAACCCCGCGCCGAACCAAAAGAAGACGGCCCTCGCCGTCGACGGTGATGACGCAGGCGGCGGGGATGGGATTCTCATAGAGGGGCGCGTCGCATCGAATGCAGAAGAGGCGCCGACGTCCCTCCCAATCCTTCCGGATCAGTGGATGACGACAGAAGGGACAGTATATTTTTTCAAGGATGCCGTTAATCGTCGAAATCTCCTTTAGGTCCCTTGCTGCCGGTCAGCAGGGCACCGCGTTCATGGATGCTCTCGGGGGTCCACGCGGCGGGGTCCTCGATCCGTTCAGCCTTGGGACCTGGATCATGGCTGCCGGTCTTCAGTATGGTTTCGATGGCGATATCCGCCGTATCCCCGGCGTTGAAGACGCGGGTCATCATGGTGTAGGCGAAGTCCTCCACGCGACGGGACATGCGTTCACGAATTTCACGAGGTTGTCCCAGCAGCTTGTTTTCAAAAGGCAAATTCAGCTTTTTGAAATTGCCGCCCTTCCAGCCTTGAGCGGCGGCATAGGCGATCATATCGGCCCACATCTCCTCGGAAACCCCTTCGTCCTTCACCTTAATAAAATTACCATCGGCGTCCATGATGGCGTTGCCGTAATCGTTTACCGACACGCCCCAGGAGATCATCTGCAGGGCCGTGGCGACATTTGCCTTGGTAGTCCGGGTCTTCTGGGCGATCTCACGAAGTCTCTCGGAATCATTGCCGGAGGTGCCGTGCTGGGCTCCGGAAACCCGATATTTTTCCAGTGCGGCATGGATCTCTGCGGTCAGTTCCACTTGGATGCCCTGATCGCTTGCCTGGATACCGTGGGTTGTGCCGTTGTTAAGAGCGATCCAGTTGGGGAAAATATCATGGGCGTTGAGCCCCTGGATAAGAAAGCGGGCCTCGTCTACGGTGGAAAGCCCTTCCTTGCCCTTGATCTCACCCACCTCGGTTTCCAGACCGGCCCAGGCCGGCACGACGCTTTTGATGATGTCGATGCTGGCCAGAAGGTTTTCGTCATCGGGCATGTGGGAGGCGTCAATGGCGATGGAAGTGATCCCGGCGTCGAAAATGGAGGGAATTTCGATCCTGGCCGGAGTGATATCGGCGGTTTTTTTAATGCCGTAATGATCTGCATGAACCGCCACGGGGATAGTGATGCCGAGTTCGTTGCAGACAGCATCAACCTGTCGGGCGATGTTCCAGAAGTTGACTCCGCAATAGGCGGAGGCACCGCCTTCGGAGCGGGCGATTTCGATGATCACCGCGCTGTTGGCCCGCTGAGCCGCAGCCAGGACGCCGCGGATGATAAAATGATTCCGGCCGTTGGCCGCCATACAGATGGCGTGGCCCTTTTGGATCATCGCCAGATCGATGAATTTGCCGCTGACGAGCAGCGCTTTGGAGTGGGGAAAAATTTTTTTGACGTTGGGGGGGCGACCGATGTCCAGGGCGCGTTCAAAATCTGTCATTGGTGAACCTCCTTTATGGCGTTAAAAGATAATTGTGACGGTTTCGCGGTCATTGCAAAGGCATCTATTATGAAACATATCAAATATAGTAGCGCATCTTCAGGCAAATTCAATGAGATCAGCGGAAAAAAACGTACGACGTCTGTGGATGGGTAGTGCTTATGACATCTCACGAAAAAAAATGACGTTCTAATTCTCCCCCCGGATTTCCCTCAGAATGTCAAGGACTTGTTCTCTGAAAACTTCCGGCGTGCGGAGCTCTCCCCACCCCAGTTGCATCTGGAAAAGGCCGTCGTAGGCGGTGTCGTGATAGCTTCGCAATTCATGGGGGATGTCCTCCTGTCGGAGGACGTTGCTAACGACCTGGGCTTCGATAGCATTTTCGATGACGGCGGTACGAATGAAACTCATGTCGGCAGATGATTTTTTTGTCGCCATGACGGCTGAACCTCCTCGCCGGCATACCAGACCTGCATAAGGAAAAGCCCTTGGGGCGGGGCCGTGGCGCCGGCACATCGTCGATCCCGGGAATCCAGTATTCTTTTGAACCGGGCCGGGGTCGTCTTGCGGTGCCCGACATCCACCAGGCTTCCGACGATATTTCTTACCATGAAGCGCAGGAAGCCGTTGGCGGAAATCTGGAAAACGATGATCCCCTCGACACTTTTCATGAGATTCGCCTCAGTGATGCACCGGATCGAATGGGATCGAGGACTTCCGGCACCCTCGAACGCGCTGAAATCATGTTCTCCCAGGAGGTGGTCGGCGGCCTCCTGCATGGCGGTCGTGTCCAGCGGTCGACGGATGAACCAGACATGTCGTCTGTGGATGGCAGAGGGTAGTGCATGGTTCAGGATGTGGTAATGGTAGGTCTTGCCCTTTGCATCGAAACGAGCGTGAAAACCGTCGGGGGCTTCACGGCAGTCCCGAATCACGATGTCACCGTCCAGCATGCTGTTCAGTCCTTTCTGGATAATTTCCGGTGAAAGTCGGGTTTCACAGCGAAAACCGGCAACCTGTCCCAAGGCATGGACGCCGGCGTCGGTTCTTCCGGAGGCGGCAAGGCGAACCGGTACTCCGACCATGGTCTCCAAGGCCGACTCGATTTCGCCCTGGACGGTCCTCCGGCGAGGTTGGTATTGCCAGCCGGCGAAACCGCCGCCGTCGTATTCAATGGTCATTCTGAAATTCTTCACCTTACCCCTCACGGCAACAGCAGCACAATGGACAGGGACATGAACGACAGAACCGTCGACATCGCGATGGTTGCCGATGCCAGATCCGTGCTGCTGTTGAGCTGTGAGGACAACACGTAAATGGCCGTGGAGGTCGGCAGTGCGAAGAAGATCATCCCCACTTTGAAAGGAATGTCTGAAACGCCGTAATACTTCAGGCAAATATAGCCGACTATCGGAAAGATAAGGAGTTTGGCGAACGCTGCAACCAGAGACAATTTCAGGTGTCCTTTGAGGGTTTCAAGGTTCAGTGCACCGCCGATGGAAATGAGTGCCAGAGGCAGGGTGACCGAAGCAGCCAGTTTAAAGGTGTTGTTGATGAACACGGGAAAGTATCCGACAAGTCTGGCATAAAGAATGCCGGCGACGCAGGCGAGAATCAGCGGGTTATGAATCAATGCCCGGGCGGTCATTCGAACACGCTTCCCCGGGGAAAAATTTTTTCCGGAATACCAGATCAGGGTGGAGACCGCCAGGACATTGATGAAAGGAATGGCAAAACCCACCATGATACTGAAGTGCCGGGCACCTTCCTCGCCTATTGCGTTGAGGATGATGGCCATGCCGATATAAGTGTTGAAGCGATAGCAACTCTGGGAAAAAGAGCCGGCTTCGAATTGGGGCACGGTGAAACGGATGTAGACGGCGCTCAGGATGTAGATGACACATACGGTCGTCAGAACCGCCAGACATAAGTTCCAGTCGATACCGCCGTCAGATCGGGCTCCGGCGATCTTCCAAAAGAGCATGACCGGGAAAAAAATATAATAGACCAGCCTGTCCGAGGTATTCAGAAACGTGTCATTGGTCAGACGAAATTTCTTAAGCCCGCCTCCGAGAACCAGAAGTGCAAAGACCGGAAAAAGGCCGTTTAATACGATCATCAGTATAAGGACCTGATGTTACAGCCGGTTGCAGGGGATGTCAGCCAATTGTTCCTCCAGGTCGTCATCCATGGTATCGGCGAGTTGATCGAGAGTGAAGCGGCGGCTGCAGAACCTGCAGCAAAAAAAGGTTTGCCGTCATGTTCTTCCGATGTCCAGCGCCCCCCCGCATTCGGGGCAGCGCATGCTGTTTCGACGTGTAATACCACGGTACATGGAGTGATCCTCCTGTGTTGGGGCCTCAATGGTGCATCAAAATCCAAAGCGCCAAAGCGATTGACAAGCGCATACGATTCTGTCAAATGAGAAGCTTTGGATGAATTAACTTTTTATTAAACTCACAATACTAAATCAATTCGTCGTGAAAGTCAAAATATAGAGATGGTGGATATGGAAAAACCGAGATGTGCGGGGTTTAGATTTTCAGGGATTGCCGCGGGCATCAAGAAAAAAGGGGGCAAGGATCTGGGGCTGATCGTTTCGGAAGTCCCGGCATCCGTTGCCGGAGTGTTCACGCGGAACCGGATCCAGGCTGCTCCGGTATTGTTGGACCGGCATCGCATACGAACCGGGCGATGTCAGGCCGTGATTGTCAATAGCGGAAACGCCAACTGTTGCACGGGTGATGCAGGCCTTCGGGATGCCGAAGCCATGTGTCGTCGTGCGGCGGAGGCTCTGGGTATTTCAGAGGAACTCGTCTGCGTCGCGTCGACCGGCGTCATTGGACAGCCCATGCCCATCGAAACCGTCCTCGCCGCTGTTCCCGAACTGGCGGGAGCCCTTTCATCTGAAGGTCTCGACGATTTTGCCGAGGCGATCATGACCACCGATCTTGTCCCCAAGGTCGTCACGGTTCAAGGAGAGATTGATGAAACCCCTTACACCGTGACAGGGGTCGCCAAAGGGTCGGGCATGATCCGGCCGGACATGGCCACCATGCTCTGTTTCGTGGTCACGGATCTGTCGGTTCCGCCGAAGATTCTTCAGGAAAGCCTTGTGGCCGGCGTTGATCGATCCTTCAACCGTATCACCGTCGACGGCGACACCAGCACCAACGACACCGTGTTGTTGATGGCCGGCGGCCGCTCCGGTGCGACCATAGAGACTCCCGAGGCCCTGGCCGCATTCCAGAGACATCTGGATCAGGTTCTGACAGGGCTGGCCCGCATGGTCGTCAAAGACGGCGAGGGGGCCACGAAACTGGTTGATATCTCTGTAGTCGGGGCGGCCTCCGAAGGGGATGCCCGACAGGTGGCGGATACCGTGGCCCATTCCAATCTTGTCAAGACCGCGCTTTTCGGCGAAGATGCCAACTGGGGCCGAATCATCGCTGCTGCCGGGCGATCGGGGGTGCCGGTGGTGCCGGATGCCATCGACATCCGTTTTGACGACGTGACCATGTGCCGCAACGGAATGAGCTGTGGTCCCGAGGCGGAGAGTGCGGCCACGGCCGTGCTGAAAAAAAACGAATATCGCATCACCATCGATCTCCATATGGGGCCGGCGTCGGCGTCGGTGTTGACCTGTGATTTTTCCATTGATTATGTCAAAATCAATGCGGATTATCGTTCCTGATCCTCATGGAGAAGGCTGAACGATGGGATTGATGCGCCTTCAGAAATTCCTGTCCGCCGCAGGTGTCTGCTCGAGACGGCGGGGAGAAGCATACATCCAGGCCGGACGAGTCCGGGTCAACGGGACGGTGGTTCGTGTTCTCGGCGTGAAAGTGGATCCCGAAAAAGACAGCGTCCTCGTGGACGGCAGCCCGGTGTCTCTCGAGGCGCAACTCATCTATATCGCCTTGAACAAACCGGTGGGATATGTGACCAGCTGTGATCAGCCCGGTGAGCGGATCGTCGTGGATCTGATCGACATCCCCCAGAGGGTTTATCCCGTTGGTCGCCTGGACAAGGATTCGACGGGCCTGTTGCTGCTGACCAACGACGGCCGTCTTCATCATCAACTGTCCCACCCCTCCTTTGACCATGAAAAGGAATACGAAGTCAGTACGACCCACCCCATGCCCGAAGGCGCTCTCAGGAAAATGGCGGAGGGTGTGCCGCTCATGGGAAGCCTCACCCGGACCGCCCGAGTCCGGCGGGTTTCATCGACGCGGTTTCGCATTGTTCTGAAGGAAGGCCGAAACCGCCAGGTTCGACGAATGGTCCGAAAGGTGGGCGGGCATGTGGCGACGCTGAAGCGAATCCGCGTTGCCGGCATCCGATTGGGAAACCTGGCCGAAGGCACCTGGCGATATCTGACAGCGGCCGAGATTTCCACCCTGGGGGTGCCGGTGCCGTCCGAGGCGGAAGCGCGGAGGAAACCCTCGACACAAGGGTCATAGGTGATTCAGAACATAATCAGTGCGCGCCGCTGCCGGAAGGACCGGGACCCGGATGATCGGATAACCCAGTGTTTGATAGGCCGATTGGAGGAGCGTGTCCAGACGGGCAACGGTTTCGGGATTCTCGTTTCGGATGCCGTCCCGAATCCAGGGCAGGCGTTCGAAAAAAAAGATTCGCCGATACCGGACGTGACGGGCGTGGGCCAGGGGCTCCTCCGGGTCGAGACCGAAGAATTGAAAATAGGCAATGCTGTCGGGAATGCCGCGGTCGATGAAGATCGTCGCCCTTGTCGGTAACTTACGCTCCAGGGTGAGCTTCGCTTGCAGAATGCGTCGCTGAAAGTCAAGGGGGCTTTCACGGATCTCCCTGAGGGACATTCCTGCTGCAATCCCCTCCTCGACAGCCTTTCGGGCGGCTTCGTGCACCACCCTGTATCCCTGTCGCTCGAGGCTGAGGATAACCGTGGTTTTTCCCGAACAGGGCGCACCGGTGATGACGCACCAGTGGGTTTTGCGCATAAGATGTAAACTGCCTGGATAACGGGTGGAAAAATCAATAGGGGCGACAGCCGCCCCTTGTCGATTTCGAGTCACCGTATGTCATGGGACCGAAGTTCCGCAACCTTATTGAGGCTCGAGTTCGACCCTGCTATAGCAGACAACGGCTGGAATATCCAGACGACTGAAGGCCGTCGAGGCATTCAAGATGCCGATTCTTGAATACCATAAGTTGAGATCGGTGATTGATGGTTTTGGAGGAAAGGCGGCATGTTGAACTTTCTGCGAAACCGTTCGGAAATCGACTTGCGACTGCATCATTATTTTTCATCAGGATGTGGAGACCAACATGATTACATCAGAAGGCGTATTCAACAAAACCGAGAAGATTGCCGTTGTGGGTTTGGGCTATGTCGGCCTTCCCCTGGCGATACACCTGGCCGGACATTTTAATGTGGTGGGTTATGATCTGAAGACGGAGCGGATTCGGGAACTGGCGTCCGGGTACGACCGAACCCTGGAGGTGACTCGTGAAGCATTGGCCTCCGCGACCGTTGTCTTTACGGACGATCCGACCGAGCTCTCTGCGTGCCGTTTTATCATCGTAGCTGTACCGACGCCCATTGATGTCTACCGGATTCCGGATTTATCCCCCCTTCGCGGCGCCTCCCGCATCGTTGGGCGGCACATGTCGGCGGGCAGCTGCGTGGTCTTCGAGTCTACGGTCTACCCCGGCGCGACGGAGGAGGTCTGCGTTCCCATCCTCGAGGAGGAATCGGGGCTTGTCTTTGGCCGTGATTTCACGGTGGGCTACTCTCCGGAGCGCATCAATCCAGGTGATAGGGAGCATACTTTCGACAAGATTTTGAAGATTGTGTCGGGATCCGACGAAGCGACCCTCCATCTTTTGACTCAGATTTACGGACGGGTGGTCAAGGCCGGCCTTCATCAGGCGTCCTCCATCAAGGTTGCCGAAGCCGCCAAGGTGATCGAAAATACCCAGCGGGATCTCAACATCGCGCTGATGAACGAACTGGCCATGATCTTCGACAAGATGCACATCGACACCACAGAGGTTCTCGAAGCGGCCGGGACCAAGTGGAACTTTCTTCCTTTCAAACCCGGGCTTGTGGGCGGCCACTGCATCGGCGTCGATCCTTACTATCTGACGTTCAAGGCGGAGTCCATAGGATATCACCCCGATATGATACTCGCCGGCCGGCGTATCAACGACGGCATGGGAAAATTCGTGGCGGAGCGCACGGTCAAGATGCTCATCAAAACGGGTAAGCCCATTCGGGGGGCTAAAATCGCCGTCCTCGGACTGACATTCAAGGAGGACGTTCCTGACCTGCGGAACACCCGTGTGGTGGACATCGTTTCCGAACTTCGGGACTACGGCATCGAGGTCGGAATTCACGATCCCATGGCGGATCCCGATGAGGCCCTGCGGTACTACGGTCTGGACCTGGTTTCCCTTGAGGACCTGTCGGGGGTGGACGGTGTCATTCTGGCTGTTATGCACCGTACCTATCGGGAGATGGGCCTTGCCCGAATCGCGGCTCTCTGCGGTGGGAGAAGGCCCCTGGTCGTCGATATCAAAAGCGCTTTCAGCGTTTCGGACGCAATGGCCCAGGGCATTGAATATTGGCGGTTATAACACCTTGAGGTTTCTGCTTCTGGAACCGTTTTTCGGAGGATCCCACCGGGATTTTGCCGAGGGGCTCGTCAAGCATTCCCGTCACGAGATCGATCTTGTGACGCTTCCCCCCCGGTTCTGGAAATGGCGTATGCGGGGTGCCGCTCTCCATTTCTGGGGAAAGCTCCGCAACCCGGCATCCAAAGGCGGCGTGTGGCCGGGATCTTATGACGGGTTGATCGTCAGCGGACTCATGAGCCTTGCGGACTTCAAATCCATGGCGGGCGCCGCTTGTCCCCCCGCCATGGTCTATTTCCATGAAAGTCAGTTGACCTACCCCCTTGCGACGGATGAGGCCTTTGATGCTCAGTTCGGGTTTACGGACATCACCACTGCCCTCGCGGCCGATCGGGTGGTGTTCAATTCCCAGACGCATTTCGATTCCTTTTTCGACCGGCTTCCCGGTTTTCTGGGCATGATGCCCGACTACCGGCCCAATTGGGTGATGGGCGAGATTCGACGAAAGGCGTGTGTGCTCCACCCCGGCTGCTCTCTGCCCCTGTATGAAAAGCCGGTTCAATCCAGAGGGACCGGTCCGCCGCTCATCGTTTGGAATCATCGGTGGGAGTTCGACAAGAACCCGGAAGCCTTTTTCGAGGGATTGTACGCGCTGCTGGATCGGGGAGACGACTTTCGCGTGGCGCTGATGGGAGAACGGTATCGGCGCATCCCTCCTGCCTTTGACCGCGCCGGAACGATTCTCGGGGATCGAATCGTCCACGACGCTTATATCACGGATAAGGACGCCTACCATGGCATGCTCCGCAGAGGTGATATTGTTGTCAGCACGGCCTTTCAGGAAAATTTCGGGATATCGGTGGTGGAAGCCGTTGCGGCGGGATGCCTGCCCCTGCTGCC